>CAJBHN010000844.1 GCA_903952805.1 uncultured Myxococcales bacterium
AAGAGCACGTAGGCGTTGTCGACGTCGCCGCCGATCTTGCTGTCGCCAAAGGCGCTGCCGGTCACCTTGCCGCTGGCGTCAGTGATGCGGCTCATGACGACGTGGTCCTGGCGCACGAGCTTGGGGTTGAGGGTCTTGTTCAAAAAGTCGTAGCAGACCTGCGACGGCAGCGTGCCCGCTCGCATGATGTTGACGCTGACGGCGCGGACCTCGGGGTCGAGGATCTCGCCGGTCCAGGTGCCGTGCGGCGACAACGCGGCCATGCGGGTGGGGATCGAGCGCAGCACCCGCGGGAGTTCGCCGTTCATCACGGCCTTGACCATGTACTGGTAGAGGTCCCGCACCACCTGGTTGATCGCGGGTTGTTGGGTGCCCTCGGAGCACAGAAACGCCAGATGGGTCAGCAAGAAGGGGTCGGCCAGGATGTGGACGTTGTCGCCGTAGCGGTGCTCCAATTCCAGCTCGCGGCTGGGGAGGTGGGCGTAGGCGATGTCTTTGACCGGGGCGGTGGCGTCATGAGCACTCATGGGCGCACCTTGTCACCGCGGACATCTCCTGCAACCGGCGGCTGAGCGCTACAGTCTCTGGGTGCGAACCCTCTTCTACGACCTGCTGATGGCTTTTTTGCGCCTGGTCACGCGCATCTTTTTTCGTCGCGTCGAGGTCAGCGGCGCCGAGCTGGTGCCGCTGAGCGGCCCGGTGGTGCTCGTCGGCAATCACCCCAATTCCCTGCTTGATCCAATCATGATCGCCACCACCTGTGGCCGCCGCGTGCGCATGGCGGCCAAAGAAACCCTCTTTGCGGGACCGCTGCGCCCCCTGCTGTGGGCCGTGGGCGCCGTCGCCGTCAAACGACGCCAGGACCAGGTGGAGGGCGCCGCCGAAGACGCCGTCGTCGACGGCGCCCCTGCCCGCGTCGACAACAGCGCCGCCTTCGAAGCCCTCACCGCGATCCTCACAGCCGGCGACGCCTTCGCCATTTTTCCCGAAGGCATCAGCCACACCCGCCCCGAGCTGGCCCCCCTCAAAAGCGGCGCCGCCCGCATCGTCCTGGGCGCCGCCGCCGCCGGCGTTGCCGTGCAGCTGGTGCCCTGCGGCCTGAGCTACCGCCGCCGCGATCGCATGCGCAGCCGGGTGCTGGTGCAATACGGCCAGCCCATTGTCGTCGACGACGCTGGTGTCGACGCCTGGCGCACAAACCCCGTGGTCGCCGCCCGCGATCTGACCGCCACCATCAACCAGGCCCTGCGGGCGCAAACCATCAACACCGCCGACTTTGAGACCCTGCGGGTGCTCGACGCCGTCAAGAGCATCTACCGCCCGCCCGGCCGCACCTTCACCCTCGCTGAAGAAGCCGAGATCATGCGCCGCTTCGTTTCCCAGTGGGAGCGCAAGTCGGCGCTGCCGGAATTCCAGGCTCTCTTCACCGACACCAGCGACTACCTCGCCGAACTGCGGGCGTTGTCGTTGACCGACGCCGAGCTGACCGGGTCGTTTTCCTGGTGGGACAAAGGCGTCCGCCTGCTGCGCCACCTGTTCTTTTTGGCGGTGCTGGTGCCGGTGGCCATCCCCGGCATCATCCTGCACACGCCGGTGCTGGTGGCCGCCGTCATGGCCGCCAAGACCCTGACCACCCGTGGCGACGTGCGGGCCACCATCCAGATGGGGACGGTCACGCTGTGCACCCTGCTCACCTATCTGGTCATGGCCGGGCTCGCCTGGTCGCAGCAGCCAAGCCCCGTCGATGGCGCCGTGGCCGCGATCGCGACGTTGGTGGGGCTGGTGCTGTCGGGGGCGGCCACCATGCGGGTGCTCGACGGCGAAGGCGCTGCTCGTCGGGGGCTGTGGACGCTGTTGGCCCTGCTGCACCTTGATCGCGAACTGGAGGGTCTGCGGGCCCGTCGCGATGGCATCCGCGGTCGGCTGCTGGCCGTCGTCAAGCAGCACATCGACGACGGCATGGAGCGGCTGGTCCCCGACGACGAGCACGAAGACGCCGAGCCCTGGCTCAGCGACGACGACGCCCATTGATCGCGGGTGGCCGCCGGCCCGTGGCCGACGACGACGACGGGATCAATGGCGTTGGGGGCCGCCGGGGCCGCCGACGTGGCACGACAGACACGCCGTGGGCAGCTGACGGGCGGGCGCGAAGTCGACGGGGGTCTGGGCGGCGGCGCTGCGGGCGAGGGCGATGTCGACCTGCAGCCGATCGAGGTTGAGCTCGATGGTGGGATGGTTGGTGTTTTGACCGGGGGCGGAGATCGCGGCGGTGGCGATGCTCATATCGTCGAGGATGGCCAACACCCGGGTCTGACGGTCGGCGTCGGCAAGCTCGGTCGAGGCGCCGAAGGTGTCGTCGAGGTCCTGCACGCCCCTGGCGAGGCGCCACATGCTGTCGGTGAGGCGCTCCTGCGGGATGTACTGGAAGCTGGCGGGATACGTCACCGACCGCACCTGCGCGGCGGTGACGCAGCCAGTGACGCTGCCAACGACGGCGCTGCCGATGAAGGCGGTGCCAACGAGGGAGCAGACAACAGCGACGGTGGCGAGACGGCGGCTCATGCCCACGGGTAGCACAGCGGCCGCGCCGACTCATGGGGCAAGCGCGCTGTCGACCCGGGCATTTTCGCCCGGCCCGCCGCCTACAAGAAGCGCTTCACCCGGGCGAGGCGTTGCTCGGCGGTGGCCGACGACGACGGCGTTGACGGCGGCGTTGACGGCGGTGGCGGTGGCGGCGGTGGCGGCGGCGGTGGCGGTGGCGGCGTGGGGCGGCCCGACTGCAGCGCGGCCAGGCTGTCGAGCTGCAGGTCGGCGGCGAGGCGATACAAGACGGCGGCGGTGACGCGGGCGTCGTCGAGGGCGCGGTGGGCGCGGTCGTGCTCGATGCCGTAATGGCTGGCGAGGCGGCCCAGCTTGGCGAAGCCGAGGTGTCGTCGAGCCAGGGGGATGGGGTCGACCCAGGGCAACAGCGGCGGCAACTCACGACGACACTCGGTGAAGGCGACCTCGATGAAGGCCCGATCGAAGGGCACGTTGTGGGCGACGATGAAGTCGACGCCGACGAAGCAGTGGGCGACGGCGTTGACGATGTCGGCGAACAAGGGCGCGGTCTGCAGGTCCTGCTCGCGCAGTCCCGTGAGGCGGGTGATGAAGGCGGGCACGGGGACGGCGGGGCCCACCAGTGATTGGAAGGACTTCAGCTCCCGCCCCCCCTGCTGCACCGAGATGCCGAGTTCGATGACGTGTTCGATGCGGGGCGACAGGCCGGTGGTCTCGACGTCGACGACGGCGAAGCACAGCTCGGACAGGGGGCGCAACGACACGGGGTCGCTGTGGCCTGCCGGGCTGGATCTGCCAATGCCGTGGAACCGCCGTGGAACAGCAGTGGAAACACCGGGTCAGGACCTGTCATCGCTGACGACAGAGCGAGACCTGGACTGCGCTGGGGCCATGTCCACCACGCCTGCTTCGACGCCACCACCAGCAGCCGCAGCGCTCACGTGCGACCTGATGCGACCGGTGATCGAGATGGGCACCGCCGGCGCTTCACGCGGAGCAAGGGGCGTTGGCTGGGACAACACGCACGGCGACCTCGACGCCATCGTTCCATCCCGCGCCCGGGGAGCACGGAGCCCGGCGGTCCTGCGCCGTGCTGATTCATTGCCCGGTGATAGAGTCGGACCCGATGCACACCGTCACTGCGCTCGTGATCTCTTGGGTGCTCTGGGTTGGGACGGCGAAGCTATCGATCAACGCGGGGCTGGGCTCAAGCCTGCTGTTGCCCCTGGTGTTGTTGTCGGCCGGATGGGCGGCGCGGGACGCCAACGACATCGGCCTGACGTCGCACCGAACGTTGCTGGCGCTGCCACCCGCGGTCTTGTTCGTCGTCGTCGCGCTGTTCTGGCCGCTCACGTTTCCCTGGTATCTCGTGACGCGCGCGAAGGTCCGCGCGGGCACGCTGCCACGCCGGGAGCACGCGCCATCGACCAATGGCTTTGCGCCGGTGACGCCGGTCGGTGCGTTGTCGTCGACGGCGGCGGGGGGCGACGGGCAGGGCTCGGCGGTGCTCGTCGAGCAAGCCGCGGATGAAGGCGACGAGGGCGTGATCGAACGACGTTCGCCGCGGGAGTCGTGGACCGCGGTCGGTCGTGTGCTGGGCGTGCTGCTGGCGCTGTTGTGCACGGGCTTCGTCGGCTACGCGTGCGCCATCGATTCGTTGTTCGAGCCCGTCGAGGTCGTCGCGATACGTGACGATGGCGTGGTCGGCATCGTGCCGGTGTCGGGGCGCTGGGTGACGACGTCGCTGCCCGATCGCTGGAGCCCCATTGCGTCCGCCGTCGAGTTCTATGCCGCCTGCAGGAACCCGGAGTTCGAAGCCAGTTGCAGGCAACACGGGCTGTACCGCGCGGGGGACTCGTCGATGAACGCGCGACATCCTTACGGCGCACACGATCAGAATCTGACCTTCAGCGGCAGCCGTGTCCGCTACAACGAGTGGGCCGGAAAGGACGGCGGGATATCCGCCGACGAATACGACGTGATCGGTCGGCAGGTGCGCCCTCTGCGCCACAACCGCCTCAACGTGATGACGGCCTTCGTCCTGCTGCCGGGACTGCCGTTCATGCTGTGGATCTCGGTGAAGCTGCTGCGACCGCTCCTCGGCGGCCTCGCCGGCTTGCTCTACGACCGGCGCCAGCGCGACGAATGGCGCTGCGCTCGGCTCGGTATCTGTCGTCGGGGAGGATGCCATTCATGTCGTCGGCGAAGCGGCCGTCAGGGAGTTCGCTGAACCTCGACAACGCGAGGGCGCCGCGCGCGCCTTCGTCGCACAAGCGTCGCACGAGCGGCGCGCAAGCGGCGCACAAGCGGCGCACAAGCGGCGCACAAGCGGCGCACAAGCGGCGCACAAGCGGCGCACAAGCGGCGCACAAGCGGCGCGGCGTCATCGCGCTCTACTCGACGCTCCACCGCTTTGCCGTGGCGCAGCTCGACTTCAGCCGACGCCATTCGGTGCGCGTCGCCGACACCGACACGGGCTCGGGGCAGGCGTCTTTGAGGGTCATGATGGCGCGAAACACAAGGGTGTTGCCGTGCCAGGCGTCGACGCCGTGCTCGGGTCCTCGCTGTTTTCACGACCGCCTGCTGACCATCGAGGACGTCAAAAGCCAGCTCAGCTACGCACTGCTGGTGCTCGACACCCATCTGAAGCCGAAGGCGGTGGTAAGTGCACCGTGTGTTCCCGGGCCACGGGTTGTCCATGTCGTTCACTGCAACCCATACCCTGCCGGACCCTCAGGGCAGACTGATGGTCAGATCGAAGCCAAGGGCCGATGGCGCTTCGGTGTTGTTCTCGACGAGGAGTAGATAGGGACCCTCCTCCAGCAATGGCGCGTCGATGAGGGGGTCTGGGGCACGTGGCCCATCGTCGTTGCGCGCGATCCAATCACCCACGGAGGCCGACACCACGAAGAGGCGGGCGTCGACGTCACCATCGGCGCTGAAGTCCACCCGCACATCGTCGCCGGCGCTGGCGGCAAAGGGCAGCAGCAGCACCGAGCCCGGTCTGGCGAAGCCCCCCTGCAGGGTCCCCGGCACCGTGAGGGCGGCCCCGGTGACCTCGGCGGTGACGTCGCTGACGGAGAGGACATAGCCGAAGTCCGCGCCACCCTGGCCGTCGCCGTCGACGTCGCGGGCGTCCCGCACGATGACAAAGACGCCGCCGCCGAGGCTGGCGAACTCGACGATGGCGTCGCCGCCGTCGGGGGCCCGATGGAGGCGGACGTAGTCGTTGCCGGCGGCGGCGTCATTGCGGCCGTCGTCGAGGATCGTCAGGTGACCGTCGAGGGCCCCGTCGCTGCGCAGGGTGGCCCGGTAGACGTGACCGGGCAGCGTGCCGTCGAGGTGGAAGACGTCGGCGTCGCCGGCGTCGGCGATGACCCCGCGCAAGCTGGCGTTGACCGGCAGGGCGTCGACGTCGGTCTCGGGGGTGCCGCCGTTGGGCTCGCTCTCCGTCAACTCATCCTCGCCTTCGCCCTCGCCTTCGCCCTCGCCCTCGCCAGCTTCCACGGCCGAGGGACAAGCACTCAGCAGGGTGAGTCCGGCGATGGCGGAGACGGCGACAACAGCGAAGGTGGAGCCACGGTGGGTCATGGCCGGGTCATCGCAGGTGCAGGTCGGGGGCTCAAGGCCAGCCTGCTCCGGCGCTGCACCGACGTGGAGCGACGACGACGACGTGTGGGCGCGTTCAGCATCGGTCGTGCCGATGTAGGGCCGATGAAGGGCCGATGAAGGGCCGATGAA
>CAJBHN010000845.1 GCA_903952805.1 uncultured Myxococcales bacterium
CCGGACCAGAGCAGGGTCGGATGATCGACCGTGCGCCGTTGCCTACATCTCCCTCCATGTCGGTCCATGGAGGCATCATCCTCCCCTGGCACCGGTTGGTGCCGGTTGGTGCCGGTTGGCGGCGAACTGGCCACCTGATCATGTGCGTGGTAGCGGTGCTGATGCGCGCTCGCATGGTTCTCGTCGTCGCTGTCGCCTCCTGCATCGTCATTGGCGCGGTCGCTCTGTTTTCGCCGTCGGGACTCGCGCGCCTGGAGCGCCTGCGCGACGAGGAGCAGGGCCTGAGCGCAGACGTCGACCGCCGCATGCGAGACAACGAACACCTCGCCGACGACATCGCCACGCTGCGGGGCGACACCCCAGCCTCCAAAAATGCGCTGGAAAAGCGGGTTCGCGAAGAGTTGGGGTACGTCGGCGCTGGTGAAGTCGTGCTGACGGTGGCCCTCGACCATGACGCCGCCGACATGAAGCACGGCGCCACAGCCAACGGTGCCACCAGCTCCCGGGACGCGGGGGCACCATGAGCCAGCCAGGCTCCTTGCGACCCTCCCCACGGGCATCACTCGTCCCGGGCCGATGGCGCGAAGCGCGCGCCAAGGTGCCTGCCCCACGCGCCGACGCGTTCGATGACCACCGTCCCGCTGCCCGGCCACCCCCGCCGCCCATTCGTTTGTCCTCCGCCGGCCTCATCATGGCCTCTCACCTCGCCATCGCGGCTGCAGCTCTGGCGCTGCATCCGGTGCTCCTCGTGGGGCAGCTCGCGCTCGCCGACATCAGTGGCGCCTGGCTCGACCGACCACGCCACCGCCGCGCCCAGGCCGTCGGCGCCATCGCTGCCGCTGTCGTCGCCACCGTCGCCGCGGCCAACTCGTCGATGGGGCTCCCCATCGCCGCCGTGGTTGGCGTGGGCGCTGCCGCCGTTGTCCTTGCCTTTGGCCCCTGCCTCGCATGGTGGTCGCCGCCGCGATCCGCGCCGCGCGCCGCGCCGAACAGGAGCGCGCCGACGCCGAGGTCCTGCGGCTGGTCGACGACGCCCGCCGCTTGCGGGCCCTGGGCGGCTCCGGCGAGCACGGCGTCCAACGCGACATCGGCGGCGCCGTCGCCCAACGAGACCGTCTCTATCGCCTGCTTGGCCTGTTGGAACGTGGCGTCGGCGACGTCGACGGCGTGGCCATCTACGCCCTGGACGACGCCGGCACCACCCTGCAACTCATCGAACAACGGCACCGATTCAGCGACGACCGCGCCGACACCGACATCGAGAACCACGCTCGCCTGTCCCTCGGCAACCGCGGCGTCGGCCCGGCCGGGCTGCTTGGCCTGTCGGTGCAACGCAAGGGGCCCCTGAGGGTGGTTGACGTCGAGGGCACCACCGTTTCCGCCCACCGCAAGACGGGGCCCGCTCCGACCAGCGCCATGTGCGTGCCACTGTTGTCGTCCCGCGGCACCGCCACCGGCGTCATCGTCGTCGACCGGGTGGCGCCCTCACCGTTTTCGGCCGCCGATGAGGCCTTCGTGCGGGCGCTGGCTGCCGAGGTGCAAGACGGCCTCGCCATGGAAACCCTGATCGACGACCTCGACGCTGAACGCCGCCGCATCGATCGCGTCTTCGCCGCCGCCCGCGCGCTGGCCGGCGTCGCTCGTCGCGTCGACGTCCAACGGGTCGCCACCGATGCCCTGGCCGAGTTGTGCGCCGGCGGCGCCATCGTCGACGTGGGGCCGATGGGCGTTGAGCATGATGGCGACCACGGCGCCGAACCCGGGCGTCGCTTCACGGTCGCCGCCACCTTTGGCTGCCTCGACGCCCTCGCCGGCGTCAGCGACCGCCTGGACCCTGGCTCCTTTGCGGCTCGGGCCCTCGCTGAAGGCACGCCGCTGCCGCACGTCAGCCTCGACCGGGCATCGCCACGCCCCTTGCTGGCCAGCGATGAATCGGTTGGCCCCACCCACGTCGGCGACCTGCGCGCCATCCCCCTCATCGTGGCTGGCGAGGCCAACGGCGTGTTGCTGGTTGCCGCTCGGCCCGGCGAACATTTGCGCCAGGGGCTGATCGACGCCATCGTCGCCATCGCCGACGTGCTGGCGCTGGCGTTGTCGTCGGCCCACGCCTTCGACGTCGTCGAAAAGAAGGCGACCACCGACGGGCTCACGGGCGTGTGGAACCGCCGCACCCTCGACGAGAAAACCGCTGAAGCCGTGGCCCGCGCCCGCCGCAGTGGCTCGCCGCTGTGTGTGATGATGACCGACATCGACCACTTCAAGAGCGTCAACGACACCTGGGGACACGCCACTGGCGACGAGGTCCTCAAGGGTGTCGCTCGCAGCCTGCAGCAGGCGGCCCGCACCACCGACATCGTGGGGCGGCTGGGAGGCGAAGAATTCGTCGTCGTCTGCGAGGCCACCGACCTCGCCGGGGCCGCCGTCGTCGCCGAGCGCATGCGCCGGGCCCTCAAAGCGCTGACCTTCGACACGCCCAAGGGCCCGTTGTCCATCACGTCGTCATTTGGCGTGGCGCTGCTGTTGCCAGACGACACCGACGGCCACAGCACCCTCGAAGCCGCCGACAAGAATCTCTACAAGGCCAAGCAGGCCGGCCGCGACCGCGTCGTCGCCGCCTGAGAGCCCCGCTGCTGGGCGCTTGGCACGCGCCCGGGGTCAAGACGGGTCGTGGGTCCGGCGCAGGCGCTGGCGGGCCTCAATCACCCGAAGGCGCGCGGTTTCGGCGTCTTCGGCCAGGCACGTCAGGTGTCCCATCTTGCGACCGGGGCGCGGGTCGCTCTTGCCGTAGAGGTGCAGGTTCACACCCGGGACTTCGAGGGCCGCGGCGAAGTCGGGCTCGCCGTTGTCCCAGCAGTCACCCAGGATGTTGGCCATCGCCACCGGGCTCAACAGCCGCACATCGCCCAACGGCAGCCCGCACACCGCCCGCAACTGCTGCTCGAATTGGCTGGTGACGCAGGCGTCGACGGTGAAGTGGCCGCTGTTGTGGGGGCGGGGCGCCAACTCGTTGACGATCAGGTGCCCCTGGGGCGTGCCGTCGCCGACGAGGAACAACTCCACCGCCAGCACACCGACCAGATCGAGGCTCTTGGCCACCGCCACCGACACCGCCACCGCGGCTTGTTTGGTGGCCTCCGACACCCGCGCCGGTACAACCGTGACGTCAAGGACATGGTGTTCATGGAGGTTCTCGGCGACGTCAAACGTGCGAATGGCACCGTTTTGGGCGCGGGCGACAATGACGCTGAGCTCGCAGACAAAGTCGACGTAGCCCTCGACGACGCCAAGGGGTTGTCCCAGGGCGCCCCAGGCGGCGTCGCACTGATCGAGGTGCGTGATTTTGGTCTGCCCCTTGCCGTCGTAGCCAAAGGTCGCGGTCTTCAGGATGCACGGGGTCTTCAGCGCGATGACCGCAGCGCGCAGCTCCTCCACCGACGACACAGACCGATACGGGGCCACCGGAAATCCGTGGGTCGACAAAAAGGTCTTTTCGCGCAGGCGATGCCGGGTGGTGTCGAGCACGAGGGGGGCCGGAAACACGGGTGCGATCTCGGCGACCCGCTGCAGCGTCTCGTAGGGGATGTTTTCGAACTCAAAGGTGACGACGTCGACGGCGCGGGCGAAGGCGACGGCGGTGTCGGTGTCGTCGTAGGCGGCCGACCATTCGACGTCGGCCACCTGCCCGGTGGGGCAATCGGGCGCCGGGTCGAGGGCATGCACCCGGTAGCCCATGCGACGGGCGGCGATGGCAAACATCCGCCCCAGCTGGCCGCCGCCGAGGATGCCAATGGTTTTTCCGGGGAGAGTGACAACGCGCGGCATGGGGCCTCATAGCGCATACAAAAGAAAGGCGCCGCCCGATGGGCGGCGCACCTCACGAGCAAGAGGCCAGGTCAGAGCAGCGTGCACTCGCTGCTGCAGTTGGCGCCGGATGCGGGCTCGTTGCGGACGCCATCGTCGCATTCCTCGTTGTCGCCTTCGATGATGCCGTCGCCGCAGACCGGGCAGCCAACGAAGAACGTACGGATGGCCACTTCCCCATCAAGCTCGAACTTGAGCTTCACCAGCTGGGGCCCCGACTCCGCCTGGCAGTCCGCCGTGATTGACAGGCGACGTATGGGCGCGCCCATGGCGGGATGCTCCTCGCACCACGGGCGCTCCGGGTTGGCGGCACCGATGGCCCCGGGAGAGGCACCGCACTCGCCCTGCGAATACGCACCGTCGTCGACCGCCAAAATCACCTGACCCTCGGCGGTCACGATGGGCGCACCCTCGAAATCCGCAGTGGGGCAGTTGCCGTTGCGATCGGTCCAGCGGAAGCCCAGCGTCGCGGTCTCCCCCTCTCGGAAGGAGTCCGGGTCGGGGGTACAGCCCTGCAGCAGGGCATCGCGGCCAACCGCCACCTCGGTGCAGCTGCTGACAGCGACGTCGGCCGCCTGGGCGTCGGGGGTGCAGGAAATAACGGCCGCTCCGCTGGAACCGCACGACGTCGCCGGGGTGATGGCCCCCAACTGGAGCCCGCCCTGGCCCAACAAGACGATGCTGGTTGTCACGAAGATTTCGGTGTCGGC
>CAJBHN010000846.1 GCA_903952805.1 uncultured Myxococcales bacterium
ACCACACGCGCTTCGCCGAGATGGCGGCCAGCCCGAGCAGGTCCGCGCCGCCCGCCGCGGCCGACGGCTCGAGGCGCCAGGCCCGGCCGTTGTTGAAGAGGAGCACGCCGCCGCGCCCGGCGGCCCACACGGTGAACTCGTCCACGGCGATGATGGCGGTGAGGTCATCACCAAGCATCCATGCATCCGCAAACATTTCTCCCACATCGAGGTGGGCCTCATCGACCGCCGCCCGCGCCAACGCGGCACCAGGGGGCGTCATCAATCGTCCGTTGATGAGGGCGAAACCGATACCACGCAGCGCAATCGGCTTGCCGATGTCATGCAGCAGCCCGGCGATATAGGCGCGCTGCACGTCGACATTGACCCAGGTGGCCAGCCACGCCGCGCCCCGTGCCGTCGACAGCGCGTGCTTCCAGGCGGCCTGTTGCTGCGGAACCATCGCGTCAAAGGCCACGCGCTCCCGGGTGTCGAAGACCACCGCCGCGGCGGCGGCGATGGCTATCTGCGTGACCTGGTGCAGGCCCACCGTGCGTATGGCGTGCTCGACCGTCGTCACCGCGGTCGACCGACCAAAATAGGGCGAGTTCGCCGCGCTGATGACCTTGGCGGCGATGACCGGGTCCTGGACCACGAGGCGTTCGATGACGTCGGCCCGCACGTTGGTGCGCGACGACAACTCAATGAGCTTGTTGGCCACCAGCGGGAACGGCGGCACCTGGTCAATGCTCGCCAATAATTCGGAGGTGATCGTCGACGCCAACGCGCTGACATCGATGGGGTCGAGGGCGGCGATGTCGGCGCGGTCGGCCCTCGAAAACAGTGGCGGCCCCGGCTGCCAGGTCAACGGAGCCTCAGCGCTCCCCTCACCCGGGTCGAAGTCGACGTCAGCGACGATGTCGCCAAGGCCCGAGTCGCCGCCTGCATCAGACGACGAACCCTGCGATCCGGACGCTGCTTGATCGACTGCCGACGTCGCCGATGCTGCGGCGGGTCTGGGGCGAGGCACGATGCGAAGCAGCCAACCGAGCACGTTGCAGGCCTTTCCGAAGGCGATCCGGTCCTCTTGCGGCCCAATCGCTGCAATCGTGCCATGGCCAAAAGCCCCATCAGGCATTTCTGGCCGATCTGGCCGACCTGGCCGATCTGGCCGATCTGGCCGGTCTGGCTTGGTGGCGCGCCCGGACGCCTCGACCATCAGGCCCCACAGGCATTTCAGAGGGCCGACATCGCTCGATGGCTGGCGTTGATCCCCCCTTGCGGTGCGGTTGCGCTGGGTTACCAGTAGTCAGTGACACGTCTCACTTTTCAGTGCATTCTTGTGCGACAGCACGTCGTGCTGACCGCGGAAGCCTCTCGGGCTGAGCCGGCCCTGACCCCAACCCACCGGTGACCCCGTGAATCTCCACCACCTGACCACGCTGGCGACGGCTCTTTCCCTTCAGCTGGCTTGCGGCAGTGCCGAAATCCCATCGAGCCCAGCGGACGCTCCCCTCAAAGAAGTCGACGTCGAAGTCATCGCTGTCGGCGAGGGCGAAGGCGAACGCGAAGGCGAAGGCGAAGGCGAAGGAGAAGGCGAAGGCGGAGGCGGAAGCGGAGGAGAGGGCGGAGGAGAAGGAGAAGGAGAAGGAGAAGGCGGAGGCGAAGGAGAAGGCGAAGGAGAAGGCGAAGGAGAAGGCGAAGGCGGAGGCGGAAGCGGAGGAGAGGGCGAAGACGTCTTCATCCCTGGCCTGACCGATGGCGAACGCCCTGCGCGATCGACCTTGCGAGCCCTGCCCGGTGGCGGCGTGGGTGGGCCGGTGCTGACGAGCAACAATCCGGAAGTCGTCAGCGGCCGCGGGCTCCTCTACGGCAATGCCCGCCCACTCCTCACCCGCGGCGGACAGCCTGTGCGTCTGGAGGGCCGCTTCGGAGTCTACCTCCACCACCTGGTCGACACAGCGAATGGCAGCCCCCTCTTTATTTCGCTGCTCATCACCAATCCCAATCCCAACCCTGTCCACGTGGATGTGCAGGGCTCGGGCTACTCGCAAACCGAAACCGGCGGTCTCGCCATCGGCCAAAGCCCGGATTACCGGGTGTCGCGCGACGTCATCCTGGGCACTCCCGACGTGGTGCACAGCGGCGTCGAAATCCCGTCAGGCAGACCATTTCTGGTCTGGCAACGCCTGGCCAATGACCGTGTCGAAGTCGACGGCCGCTTTGCCATCCAGAGCGATGCTCCCGTCTTCGTCTACGTCGTCGCCACCGAGACCGCGGATATCAATGACGCCGTTCGTTCGGTGCTGGTCGACGCGCCGGGGGACTACCGCATCTCCGGGAACCCGGCGCCACCATTTGGCCGTGAAGCCGGCGTCTATGCCAACGACACCTGGCTGGGCACCGTCGATATATCCGTGCCTTCAGGGCCGGCCCATGTCGGCTACATGGTGAACACCGCAACAGGCCTTGGCTTTCCACAGGTTCAAGCCTTCCCGGCCATCGCGCACCTCGACGGCAGCGCCCGCGAGGCTGTTGGCATGTATGGCAACGTCTACGACCTCGAGATTGTTCTGCGTCACGATGGAGGGGCGGGAAAACGGCGGGTCCGTGTGTGGTTCACGAGCCTGGCGACCGCCAACATCTCTCGCTACTGGGACGGGGTCGGACTCGTGAATGATGCTCCTGTCGATGTGCAACATGTGCCGACGTCGCCATCAACGCTGCTGTCGACCATCGATCTTCTCCGCGGTGAAGTTCGGACCATTCACTTCAAAGCGATGGTTCCTGGCCTCGCATCCATTCCTCAAGCGCTCGTCGTCGAGACCTTGCCCCTCGACAACGGCCGCTGACGCTACCTGGGAGTCTGCATGTCACGTATCGCTCTTGCCGCCGTGATGATGGCGTCGTCGCTCATGGCGTGTTCGCCGTCGTCGCCGCCACCACTGGCACTTCCTGCTGGGTGCAACCCGCTGCTCGCCGGGGGTGATTGCTTTCTGCCCTATCCGTCAGAGGTCTTTCTCATCAACGATGCTTCATTTCCATCAGGAAAACGCATCGAGACGAGCGGCGCCGCGAAACTGCTGACGAAGACAGGTGCCTCGGCTGACATCACCGACTTCATGCCGGCCGACGGCTTTTCAAGAACACCAACCATTGTCGCTGTACTCGATAGCCCCATCGGCGACACCGGGTTGACTCACATCTTTGATGATCCCCTCGCGTCCATATCGGCGAGTTCAAGAACGCTCATTGTCGATGCTGAAACCGGTGAGGCCATTCCCCACCTCGTCGACCTCGACCCACCAAATGAAGAGGGCAGCCGACGGGCCTTGATGCTGAGGCCTTATGTGCGTCTCCGGGAAATGCATCGATATGTCGTCGTCTTGCGCAACCTGGAGAACGAAGATGGCGTCGTCCAGACAGCGCCCGAAGGCTATCGCCGACTCCGCGATGGCGTGGACGTCGATAATGACCCCGTTTTGGCCCCCCTCGCCGCCCGCTACGCCACCGATGTCTTTCCTGTGCTGCAACGAGCAGGGGTCGATCGAACCACGACCCAGCTCGTGTGGGATTTTTCGACCGGCAGCGACCTGCACGCGATGTCCGACATGCTGCGCATGCGCGAACTGGTGTTGTCTGAACTGCAGCGAACGCCACCGACGGTGACGATATTCGTGACGCAGGAAAATGACGCCAACGATACCTGGCGCGTCGTATCCGGCGAGATTACGGGCCCAAGCGTGATGACAGGCGACGGCGGTCCCGGAAACGTGCTGGCTCGTGACGACGATGGTCGCGTGCGATTGAATGGCACCGTGACCTTCCCGTTCATCGGCATTGTTCCCGCCAGCGTCCGCGACGCCACGGTGCCCGGCGCCACCGTGCTGTATGGGCACGGCTTTTTTGGCGGCGGCGGTGAGATGGAAAGCAGTGCCACCCGGGGGATTCTGCATGAAGCCCACGCCGTGGGATTTGCCATCGATTGGGCCGGTATGTCGTCGGCTGACGTCGGGTATGTAGTGCAAGGCGTCGGTGAAGTTGTCTCGGAGAGCCTGCTCTTTGGCGAACGCGTTCCGCAGGGAATGGCCAACTGGTTGGCCTTGACCGAGGCCATTACCAGCGGCGCCGTCGCCGATGCCGCCGATGGCCGAGGACTCCGTCCGTTTCGACGACCGACGACCGTTGGCGAGCCTGGCGCCAGAGCCACAACAACCGACGCAGTCGTCTTCGACGCCGCTTCGATCGATTACCTCGGTATTTCCCAAGGGTATATCCTCGGGACCGTCATGACGGCCCTCAATCCAGACGTCCGTCGTGTCGCAATCCAAGTTGGCGGCGGCGCCTTCAGTCACATGATGTCGCGGGCCAGTCCATTTCGGACGTATCTCACGCTCCTGGACTTCTCGATGGACAATGCCCTCGAGAAGCAAAAGCTCATCGCGAGCTATCAGCGGGGCTTCGACCGCTTCGACCCTGCTCAATATGGTTCGTATCTGTTGCAGGAAGACTTGCCCTTTGGCCCCCCGTCGCAACGGGAGCAGAAGCGCTGCCTCATGCAAATCGGTATCGGTGACGACCAGGTGCCCAATTTCACCTCGTGGAATCAGGCTCGGACGGTTGGCGTTCCCTTGGTGACGCCTTCAGCGCGGGCGGTGCCCCTGCTGCCGACCGTGGCGGCTCCAGTCGAGGGATCGGGCCTCGTCATCTGGGACCTTGGTGATGACGACTCATTTTACGAAATCGCGGCGCCTGCGACAGTCAAGACGAGCTCCCATGAGGGTGTGCGTCGTCGTCCCGAAGCCAGGGCCCAGCTCCGTCGCTTTTTCGAAAGCGGCGTTATCGAAAACACGTGTGGCGATACGGGCTGCGCCTTCGCGCCACAGTGAATTGCCCGCAGTATTTGGTCGTCGGTTGGCTGGAGAACCATTGGCGTGAGCACGGCAGCGTTGAATCGGCGTTGAATCGGCGTTGAATCGACGATGCGTCCATCAAACCTGTTGCATGTGAGAAGTGATTCGTTTTCTTTTTCAATACGAGGTCCCATGATCCACGTTCGCCAATGCCTTCGTCTTGTTGTGCTGCCCTGTTTTTTGGGCGCTTGTGTCGTCGCCCCAGATGGGTCGCCAGCTGTGCTTCCAGACGAGTCGGGCGAGGCCCCGGACCCAGCAGCCGAAGTTGCGCGGCTGCTGGCGGGCCGCTTCGATTCGTCCAGTCAGGCAGGCCGTGACGGGCAGTATTTCCCGGTGCAGCTGATGGCGTGTCACGTGGACGCCCCGCAACTCGGGGAGCACGTCCTGTATGTCGAGCAAGCCATGATGACGGCGCTCGACGCTCCCTATCGGCAGCGAGTCTATGTCGTCAGCCAGGCAGACGATGTCGTCGTGTCGGCGGTGAACGAGTTGGATGCTCCGGAGCAAGTGATCGGCATCTGCGACTTCAACGACGCCGACCGAGCCCGCGTGATCAACCAGCGCGTCATGACGCCTCTGCCTGGATGCGAAGTCGTCCTGAGCGAAACCGACCTTGGCTTCAGCGGCGGTACCGTCGGCGAGGGGTGCCTCAACGACTACAGCGGCGCCGTCTACGCCACCAGCGAAGTGACCCTCAATGAGGGGCAGATCGTCACCTGGGACCGCGGCTATGACGACGAGGACGTTCAAGTCTGGGGTGCCACCGCCGGCGCGTATGTCTTTGACCGTATCGAATGACGAATCGCCCAGGGCACCTCAGGTGACCAGGGCACCGGTGGCGCCATGTTCCATGGCGCTGCGCAACACATGACCCCAGAGAGCTCGTTCAGCCGGAGTCGCCGTCGAGAGGGCTTCATGCAGCGCAGCGTGCACCGCGCGCAAATCGCCAGCCTCCAGCGCGGCCGCAAGCGCGTGGGAGCTGCTTCGGACGTGGTCAACGGTGGCATGAGCATCTGACATGGCCGCGTCGACGGTGGCGTGCGAGGCGCAGCCAGCCAGAAAGCCGGCAACGAGCGCCGAGGCGTCTTGCGGCAGCGTCGTGAAGGCGGCGAGGCTCTTCTCGGTGCCAGCGATGGCCGTCTTGGCCGCAATGAATTCCGCCAACACGAGGGCGGGCTCACCGCCCTTCATCAATCCCAGGGCAGGCCCCGGACCAAAGAAGGTGAGGCCAGCGGTGGCGAGGTCAACCATGCTGCCAGCGACGAAGCCTGCGCCGTCGACGATGGCGACACCGGTGCGAGGGTATTTGAGATGCTGCACGGCCTGGTGGTGACGATGGAAGGCGTGGATGGCGGCCTCACCCGAGTGCAGGGTTGCTTCAGCAAGCACTCGGGCGCTGGTGTTGAGATGGGGAGCCAGAGCGAAGCCGACGACGAACGCGGCCTCGAGGTCAACGTCATTTGAAAGTCGGTCAACCAGCGACGCTCCTCCCAACAACAACGCTGTCGGATCAAGGCGTCCGGCCTCGACCGCACGCTCGATGGCTCCCACACCGCGCGTCACCTGCTCGGCTCGCTGGCTGCCGTGGGCCACCGCACGGGCGAGGTCCGCGTCGATGCCGGCGGCCACCAGCGCCGCCTCCAACGCCGCCTCGCGAGCAGTCCCCAATGGAGCCGCTGAACGCCGGTCGACCTGCTGCAGACGAGCGTCGACCTCGACGAACAGCTGGCGCGCATCACGAGACTGAACCCCCATTTGTGCCATGCGCATACTGATGGCGTTGCCCGCATGCGCCGACGACGACTGGGCCGACGACGACTGGGCCGACGACGGCGACGCCGTGGCCTGCTCGATCAGATGCTCGACGACATCGCGCGCCACCGTTGGTCCCTGGGGAATGCACTGTGGCGCCAGCGCCGGAGCAAGAGTGTTGACGCCGATGACCGTCAGCAACCCGCCAGAAACGACTCGCTGACCGAGAGTCCGCGTTGTGCGTGGCGCCTGCGAGCCTGGCGTGGTCTGGCGACTGTGGAGGGCGTGACGAACCGTCATTGGGTTTTTATCGGCCGCGAAGAGCCCGTTGGTCTCGTGATCTCATCGGTCATCCAGCGGACCCGGCGTCAGCACGGGCCAAGGACAGCGTCGAGAGAGGCCTCACGTGCGTGCGCTGCCACCGACATTCCGGCTCGGACCACGCGTGGATGTTCACTACACTGCTGCAGCAGCTGGGCATTGGCGAAGGCCTCGGCCCGAATGACCTGGAAACCAAACCTCGACGTGGTTCCCTGGCCGACGATGGCGTCGACGGCGGCGCCGATCCACCAGCCCCTGAAGAACCCCTCGGCGTTCACCCCGTGACGCGCAAGGCCGTCGATGACGGCCGGCGTCGCCGACGCCAACGAGTCGCCGAACACCGCAAAGTCCTGCTTGAACGCAGGCCCCGCCTCAACCTTGACGAGAGCCTCCGCCAGATCGATCGACAGGTGGGCATTGATCGCCGAAGCCGCAGCCCTGAGCGAAGGAGGCCCTTCAGTGGCGAGTTCGAAGTGGCGCTGCCACGGTGCCGGAATGCTGCCGCCGGTGACCTGCGCGTGCAGCGCGTGCAAATATCGCTGACCGAAATCGACGATCAGTGCCCGCCCTTTTTCGGCGTCTTTGAGGCCACCATCAGCGATCAACTTGACGGCCGCCTTGGTGATGGCGACATACACGGCGGGAAAGACGACGCGCCCATCTCCACGCAGTGCCACTTCGAGTTGCCTCAGCCGCACCAGCAGCGCCTCGGGAGTCTGAACAGCAGACGGACTGCTCAACGCCACGAGGTCTGCCTGCGGAGAGACCAAGACACCGTTGACGGTTGAAGGCGATTGCGGCGCAGCGACGATGCGGACCATGCCTGACTATCGGTCAGCAGCGCCCACGTGTGACGCGCCTGGAGCGAGCATCAGCCGATCAACCGATGGGGAGCTTGGACGATTGGCCCGCCTGGCCACCATTGACCTGGCGTCATGAAGCCGAGGACGCGCTCACAGAGAACGAAGAAACAACACCAGGGCCTCGCGCTCCTGATTTGAAAGCTCACAACCAAAGACATGACCATCACTGCCCTGGGCCGGCAACGATGAGGGCGTGCGTGGGGTCAAGCACAGGAGTTCTTCAAGCGTGGCCACGCTGCCGTTGTGCAGGAAGCGACTCTGCGCCCACAAACCGACAAGGCGTGGACTCTTCAGCTCGTGCGTCGGTGTTCCGGCAAAGTCGCAGCAATAGTCGCCATCAATGTCGGCGTCGCCCCAGGCCATCATCGCGGTATCGGTACCAATCTCGGCGTAGGGCCACGTTGAGCGCCCCATGCCACGGGGCCCATCGTGACAGTCCAAACACCCGACGCTGGCAAACAATTGACGACCTTCTTGCGTATTCACAGGTGACACCGCTGGATTGGTCGGTGAACGCAGCGAGAGAATATATTCCTGCAACGGCGAGAGCCGTTCGTGACTCCACT
>CAJBHN010000847.1 GCA_903952805.1 uncultured Myxococcales bacterium
TCCCGTCGGCGCCCACGCCGGCGCTGCCTTCGACCGGGAGTGCCACGTCACGAGTGCGCCCTCCCAGCATGCCCAGGCTGATGTGTCGGAAAGCCACCACGCGACATACCTCATTGTCGGCGCAGCCCGTGACGGCTCCGGCAATGCTGCCCGTGGCTGTCGCCGTGGTGGTCGGCAACTCAAACGCCGTCAGGCGCTCGAT
This sequence comes from uncultured Myxococcales bacterium, assembly GCA_903952805.1. Lineage (GTDB taxonomy): Bacteria > Myxococcota > UBA727 > UBA727 > VGSZ01 > VGSZ01. The sequence continues at coordinate 203 of CAJBHN010000847.1, forward strand.
GCCGCGCACCGGAGCCAGCCGAATCGACGCTTCGCCACGCACAGCGCCGGCCTCGGCGATGCCATCGCCGTCGTCGTCGACAGAGACCCGGACCGCGTAGTCGCCGACCACCAGGCCGCCGATGACGCCCAGGCCCGCATCATTGGTTTCGCTCGCGAGATTCGTGCCCTCGATGCTGACCCTGGCCCCCGCCACGGGAGCGCCGTCGCCGTCGACGACCGAGACGCGGACCTCACCGTCACGGAAGCTGTCAGCCCGCTCCAGGTCCAAACACGCCGACGACAGCAACACGACCCCACCCACCATCGCGCGACCACAATGAAGCAGGGATGGGAACAGCGGTCGGTGGGGGATGCGTGACGCCATGCTCGAAAGCTAGGCTGATGGCCCACGACGGCCAAGCGCATCGATGCAAAATGGTCGGTCGTTTGACCGAGGCACGCCGCCAGCACCAGCGCCGATAGCGCTACAATAGCCCGAGAAAGAGGTCTTCATGCCCGTGACATCCATGCGCACCAACCAGCTCCCCTCGTCAACGCAGCTCCAGCAGCAGATCGACGGCGGGCGCCCTGTGCACAAGGGGCAGGACGGCCAGGGTGTCCGTGAGGCCCAGCAACTGCTGCAGGCCCATGGAATTCAGGTTTCTGTCGACGGCAGCTTCGGCTCGCACACCAAGAGTGCCGTGATGGCATTTCAGCGCAGCCGCGGCATTGGCGTCGACGGTGTCATCGGAACCGAGACGATGCGGGAGCTGCGGACCTCTGGCGCCGGCGTCGATCGTCGAACAGGGCCTGAGGCGGGATTGACGCCGTCACTCCAGGACCGCGTCCCGGGTATGACCGGCGCCGACTTCCAGCGACGCGCTGGCCTCGACGCCGCCCGACGCCAGAGCAGCGGTGGCTCACCGGTTGCGGCCGGTGGCGCCGCCACCGTCGCCCCCGCCGGTGCCAGCGAACGCCAGAAGTTCGAGCATTACCGCGGCATCATCATGGCCAACGGCGGCCAGGATCCTCTCACGAGCGACAAGCCGGTGGTGCTTGGCGTCCGTGGTATGGACAAGGGCGGCAACCGCCACGAAACCTCCAACGGACGCGCTTACGACGACACGTTCGTCGTGCTCGACAAGAACGGCCGGGTGACCGAACTCACGGGGGCGACCCACGCCGGCCAAAGGACGACGTCACTGGTCGACCACGTCGGACTGATTCGCACGGGCAACTTCAACGTCGTGCCCAACGGCGTGCGCAGCAAAGACGGTGGGCTGGCTTCGTTCCATGTTCGTACCCTTGACGGCTCCGGCAACATCCCCGGCATTCGTGACCGCAATGGCGACGGCCGTATGCAAGACAATGAGATCGCCCGCCGCGACACCATGACCGAGATCCTGTTCCACCCCGGTACCGCAACGTCGCCGGTGTCCATCGGCTGCCAGACGATGCCGCCGGCGGAGTACCGGCGCTTCCTCGACGCCGTCGGTGGCCGGGGATTCAACTTCACCCTCGTCGACGCCAACGCCCGCACCTGATCTTGCACAACGGGCGAGGCGAACCCCGCTGCGTGGCACGCCAAAAAAAGCAACGCGAGCCTCCACGGCTCGCGTCGCTTTTCGATCAATCCGCCACGGCGGCCCCGTCACGCTGGCGTCGACAACGCCTTCTCGATGGCTGCGGTCGCATCGAAGCGGAACACCAGCCGACCCTTTTGGGGGCCCTCGCCGGCCTCGGCTTCGTAGCGAAGTGGCGCGTTGGCATCGAGGTCGATGACCGCGTGCCCACCATGCTCGAGGGCACCAAAGAGGATCTCCTCGGTGAGGGGACGCTTGACCTCGTCGCGGATGACCCGCTGCAGGGGGCGGGCACCAAGGACCTTGTCGTAGCCCTTGTCGCCGAGCCAGTGCTTCGCGCTGTCGGTCATCTCGAGGGTGATCTTTCGGTCCGCGAGCTGGGCTGCCAGTTCCCGAATGAACTTGGCGACAATCTTTTCCATCGCCTCGGGCTTGAGCGAATCGAACGACACGCGGGCGTCGAGTCGATTGCGGAACTCGGGGGCGAAGAGGTTTTTGTAGGCGACGTCGTCGGCACCGGCATTGGCACTGTCGCCGAAGCCGATGCGGCTGCGGGCGAGGTCGCGCGCGCCAACGTTGCTGGTCATGATCAACACCACATGACGGAAGTCAGCGGGCTTGCCGTTGTTGTCGGTGAGCTTGCCGTGGTCCATCACCTGCAA
>CAJBHN010000848.1 GCA_903952805.1 uncultured Myxococcales bacterium
CCCGCAGCCATCAGGACGACTGGATTCTTGCCGTCCATCAACATGGCTTCATTGATTTGCAACTCAGCCTCGGGCACCCGCTTCATGGCCACCAACGCCTCAGCATAATGGGCGCGCGTGTCGCTATCGCGGGGGTTTTCGGCGAGCGCCTTCAGGTAGTCGCTGCTGGCTTCGGAGAACTGCCGACGACGAGCAAACACCTGCGCTTTGACGGCGCGAACGCGGTACCGCTCGCCAGCGTTCACCTGATCGATCGTGGCATCGGCCAGCTTCAAAGCCTCCGTGAGCTTGCCGCGCTCGATGGCATCAAGGACGTTCTCGACGATGGGGGCCGCGCTTTTGGGGTCAAGCTTTTGCGACCGCTCGAATGCCGCCTTGGCCTCCTCGACCTTGCCCATTTCCTTGGCCGCCACACCAAACCAGAACGTCAGGGCGGCGTCGTCGTTTTTGCTCTTCAGCGCGACTTGGAGATCGGAGTAGGCGCCAAGGCTGTCTTTGGTGCCGAGTTTGGCGCGAGCCAAACCAATGACGCCAGCGGGGTCGCCTGGCGTCAACTCCAACAGCGCCTTGGCGTGCTCGCGGGCCACAGAGTACTCGCGGAGGCGAATGGCGACGTCGATGGCACGCATGCGGAAAGTCCGATTTTGCGGCACGAGAGCCACTGCCGCCCCCAACAGGCGCATGGCCTCCGGGAAAGCCCGGGCCGAGATCGCGACCTGCACCCGCTCGATATAGGCCAGCGCTTGCTGGGCTGGCGACGCCGCCTGCGAGCCCTTCCCCTCACTCATGTCGGTCAAGATGGCCTTGCCTTCGTCGACGGTGGCCGACGCCGAAGCCAGCAGGGTTCCCTGCAGGATCTTGGCGCGGGGGTGCACCGGACTGAGGGCGAAGACTTTCTCCATGTAGTGAGTCGCAGCCTCGGGCTCTCCTGAAGCCGACGACAACATGGCCTGGTGTGACAACGCCAGCAGGGAACCCATATCCGCCTGCAGGGCGTCATCGAGTTTCTTCATGGCACCGTCGATATCGCCCTTGCCTCGCAGGCCCAGGGCCACCCAGACGTCGGCTTCAGCCAATTGCTGACCCGGGAGAGACTTGGCGGGGTCCGTCAGCGGCGCGATGAGCGCAAGCCCATCGTCCCATTTCTGGTTGGCGTAGGCGACGGCAGCTTTGCCGATGGCGATGCCGAACTCGTCACCACCCGCGACAGCCAGGGCTCCATTCAAATCAGCCACGAACGCCGGCATGTCTTCAACGACGACGAGATACGCCAGGAAATGGGCCTGGTCGGCGGCCGCCTTTCGTCCGTCTTCAGGGAAGGGACTCATGGACTTTCGAGCATCCACGACACGCTTGGCCTGTTCTGCACCCTGACGATACGCAGCGTAGGTATCCCGACGTAGCAGAGTGGCCGAGGGAACCTCGTCGCCGTAGGAAGGTGGGGGCGGCGGCGCCTCGACCGCGACGGTGGGCACAGCCTGGACGACGGCATCATCAGGGCTGACAAGCTTGTGGAAGAACCAGCCGTAGGGCGTGGCAAATTCGGCCGCCACCCCAATGATGGTGATGAGACCGCCGACCGACAACGCGGCCACGGCCGCCATGACCTTGCTGCCGCGTTTGCCGGCTGCTTCTCGACGACGACGTTCGACGTTTTCCTTGGCCTTCTCGGCCTTGAGCAGATCGCTGGTGCCCACGGCGAGGTCGTCATTGACAGCCGCAGCGCTGCCGGCGGTCGCCGGCTGCTCGGAGGTCTTGGCAACCGGCAGGTCATCGAGACCACCAAGGGCGGACGCCATGGCTTTTTGAATGGTCTCAGAGAACGCTGGGAGCTGCGCGAGGGAGCGCCAGGTGGCACCATCAGACGATGCTTCTTCGCTCCCGAGCAGCTCACCGCGGGCGAACATCTGCAGGACCGTCTGCACATCAAATGGTCCAAGCACGCGGCCGGAGCGCTTGCGGATCTTGTACTGCTCCATCTTGGGAGCGGCGTCTGCCTTGCCGGCATCGTCGATGAAGTCGAGAAGGCTGTTCATCCCGTTGCTGGTCTGGGCCACGACCGAGTTGCTGCCATGAAACGGCGTCGGAAGTTGGGCGTCGTCCATGTCTCCAAAAATGTCGGACATCGACGCGGCCGCTTTCGAGGGGAGCGATGGCCTCGGCGGCGGTGGGTCATCACCAAAAATATCGGCCATCGATGACGCCACGGGCGCAGGCGGCGCGGTGGCCTTGGAGGGTATCGACGGCGGCCCACCCAGCATGGATGGCAGCGGAACGGTGCTGCCCATCCCACCAGCCAGCGGACCTCCCATGCCGGGCAGAGGAATGCCGCCGCCGGCGCCAGGCAACGGGATGCCGCCGCCGGCGCCAGGCAACGGGATGCCTCCGCCGCCGCCAGGCAACGGGATGCCGCCGCCGCCGCCAGGCAACGGGATGCCGCCGCCGCCGCCAGGCAACGGGATGCCGCCGCCGGCGCCAGGCAACGGGATGCCGCCGCCGGCGCCAGGCA
>CAJBHN010000849.1 GCA_903952805.1 uncultured Myxococcales bacterium
ACGAAGGTTCGAAACCAGGTGCAGGGACAACGGCTCACGGGAATCGGTGTGCCGGGGCCTGCGCCGCAGCCCCAGCATGGACCGCCGACCACGAAACATTGCGCTCGAGGCGACGTCACGGCAGCGTAAGCGCCCCCGAGTGCCTGACGACGGAGCTTGACAATGACCTTGCCTGCCGCGCCCGTGGCCCCTGCTGCCACCGACGACCTCTCGCCATGGCGTGCGGTCATGTCACCGACCGTCGTGATTGCCGCGCTTGGCTACTTCGTTGACCTCTACGATCTGCTGCTGTTTCGCATTGTCCGTCAGCCGAGCCTCGTGGCCCTGGGGGTGCCGGCCGACCAGACGCTGAGCGTGGGGTTCAACCTGACCAGCGCGCAAGACGTCGGCCTCCTCGTGGGCGGCTTTTTGTGGGGGTCACTCGGAGATCGTCGGGGGCGAGCGTCGGTGCTGTACGCGTCTATTCTGCTGTACTCCGTCGCCAACATCGCCAACGCCTTCGTGCCAAACGTCGAAGTCTACCTGGCCCTGCGCTTCATTGCCGGCGTTGGTCTCGCCGGGGAGTTGGGGGTGGCCATCACGTTGGTCAGCGAAGTCTTGCCGCCACATCTGCGCGGCTACGGCACAACGATGATCGCCACGGTCGGCGTGCTGGGCGCCGTCGTCGCTTCGACGGTGACGAACCTCTTTGACTGGAAGACGGCCTATCTCGTCGGCGGCGGACTTGGCCTGCTGTTGCTCGCCCTGCGGGTGCGGATGGCCGAATCACATTTGTTCCAGGCGAAATCGACGTCGAAATCAGGGTCGAAATCAGGGTCGACGTCGACGGTGGCGCGCGGCAACGTCCTGGCCCTGTTCACCCGGCCCGAGCGGACCGGTCGATACATCGCCGGCGTGTTGCTGGCCGTGCCCACCTGGTACGTCATCGGCATGCTGATCTCGGCGGGCGATAAACTCGCGCCGGCGCTTGGCGTCGAGGGTACCGTCACCACCGCCGATACCATCTTGTGGTGCTACCTCGGCTTGTCGATGGGCGACCTCGGCAGCGGTCTCATCAGCCAGGCGCTGGCCTCCCGTCGCAAGGTGATCGGTCTGTATTTCGCCTTCGCCACGACGATGGTCGTGGTATTTTTCACCGCGACCGAGGGCATGTCGTCGACGATGTTCCTGGTCCTGTGTCTGCTGCTGGGCTTCGGCGTCGGATATTGGGCGATGGTCATGCAGATGATCGCCGAAATGTTTGGGACCAATCTGCGCGCCACGGCCACGACCTCGGCGGCCAACGTCGTGCGCGCCACCGTCATCCCGATGGGCCTCGCCCTGAAAGCACTCCAGCCGACGTGGGGCCTGACCACGTCCGTCGCCCTCATCGGCGTGGTCGTGCTCGTCCTCGCGCTGATCGCGTTGTGGGCGACCAAGGAGACCTTTGGCCGCAGCCTCGCCTTCGACGAGGAAGACGACCGGCCAGCATCAGCCCGGCCAGATCCAGCGGCAACCAGCACCTCTTGAAGGGACAGGTGCGACATCATGGCCGTCGCGGTCGTCGAACACGACCATGGCAGCGTCAGCATTTCCGTTCGCCGTCGCTGAACGCGCAGCGTCACAACACAAAAACGCCGACGAGAAATCGTCGGCGTTTTTTTCTCGGCAATCGATAGTCGAGGGTCAGCGGGGCGGGGCATCACAGGCGCTGCGCAACTCGGTATTGACCTTGAACATCGGCCAATTGCATTCATCGACCTCGCCGCGGGCGGCGTTGGATTGCCAGCCAGACGATGGCGCGCCGATATAGGGCGGATTGGCCTGATCGTAGTTGCTCCAATTGGCCTCGCACGGACGATTGTAGAGCGAATAGCCGACGAGGGGGGCTGCTCCGGTCGGCCAGTGCAAGCCGAGGAAATAGGTCGTGTTGTCCATGCCAGTCTCGGGGATGATCTCGCGGAGGTCGAATCGCCACACGCTCCGAAATACCGGGTTTCTTCGTTGATGGCTGGAAAGCCGAAGCCGTCGTCGACGCGCGGTCCTTCGGGCGGCACGGCGAGGGTCTCTGGGGCCCACACAAGCGCGTCGCGGACCATGGTTTGACGAAGCGTGTAGGGCACCGTCTGTGAGGGGTTGGCGCCGTCGTGAATCTGGACCTCCAACACGGCGTCGTCGGTGTAGGCGTTGAACTCGCGTTCGGAGAGCATCACAAATACATCGACGCTGCTGACGCGCCACGAGGGCGCTGCCTCGCCGGTGGTCGGCGTCTCGAGCAAGCGGGGATCATCGTAGGTGAGCACCACGCCATCGGATGTCCCTTGCCAGGCAATATTGCCCTCGAGCGCAGAGACCGCTTCGATATCGAAACCGTCACCGGATTCGGTGCAGAAGGGGATGAGGGGGTCGTCGGCACAGGAGAGCGCGCTGACGGCCATGGCGAGGAGCGACGCTGATCGGATCTGGCGCATGGGCGTGACCGTAGCAGGATGACAGCGGCCACCGCACCCGACGCTCCTGCCCGGGGGGACTTGGTGACATGCCGCCCTCCACGACACCAGCAAGGGAACGTGGGACGTGGGACGTGCGGACAATCGGTGTTCCCAAACGCCTGCGCCTGCGTGGCCGTCGCTGCCCGAGGCGCGCAGCGCCTCCTGGTAGCCGCGCTCGGCGAGTTCGAGCGCCGCCGACATGCCGGCGAGGCCAGCGCCCACGATCAGGACCTCGCGCCTGGTTCCCGGCGGCAGGCGCTCGAGCCCATGTGGATTCTTCGCCTCCTTCAACTGCGGAATCTGCGGCCGCAGCAGCTCGGGCAGCACCGGCGTGTCGGCCCATTGCCGCATCAGGCGACGCTGCCACACGGGCACTTCCTTCGGCAGACCATCCTGGGGGGCGACGTCGACGGCTGCGGTGCGGCTCTGCCACGGCGCAAGGCCGGGGCTCGCCCAGCGCTCCGACGGCAGCGGTGATAGCGGGGGCGACGACGTCGACGACGGCGTTGTCGAGAACGCGGCGGTGCGACGCTGACGCTCACGCGATATTTCTGAGCCTGTGCCATCGCCATCGACGACGCCTTCGACCTCCCAGCTCCGTCGTTGACCTGGGAAGCGGAGATCGACTGCCCGCCGAACGCAACCGTCGGAGGCTCATCCGGATCCAGGGGGGCGTCTGCTTCTGCTTCAGCGTGCTGGCGATACGGGGGCAGTCGTCTTTGGTGACTCCGCCGAGCGACCGATGCCCGGCACGCGAGCTTTGCATGACGTCGTCTATCGGAGGCGATATCGTGAGCACCGTGAGCATTGTGCCTGTGCCGCCGAAGGTTTCACCGCTGGTCACGGCGAAGTCGGCTTTGCCGCCGGCCAAGCCGTCGACGTCGACGCCAACACTGCGGGAGGGTGACGCCGGCCCGGCGGTGAAGGCGTTGCAGGAGCAGCTCGCCCGACACGGCCAGCGTGTCGCTGTCGATGGCTCGTTTGGATCCGCGACCCGCGGTGCGCTCGAGCGGTTCCAGCGCGATCGCGGCCTCTTGGTGGACGGCGTCGTCGGCGCGCAGGTGCACGCAGCTCTCGGCGAAACGGCGCGACCCGATCCTCGCGCCGCCGCGCTCAGCGCGATGCCCGCCAACACCGTGCTTCGCCCCGGTACCCGGGGTGAAGGCGTACGTCGTCTGCAGCAGCGCTTGATTGACCACGGCGCCAACCTCGAGCTCGACGGCGCCTACGGCCAACGCACGACGGCCGCCGTCGCCGCGTTCCAAAAGCAGCGCGGTCTGGTCGTCGATGGCGTCGCCGGTCCGCACACGATAGGCGCGCTCGTCTCGGGCGCGGTGTCGACGAAGACGAAGGCGAAGGCGCAGACCGCGTCGGCGGGGGGGCGCGCCCGTGCGCAGGTGGTGACCGGTCGCGCGCCCCCGGCGTCGCTGACGAAGGCGACGACGACGCCGGCGGCCACTTCGACGAAGAACGTGATCGTCAAGGACGTGCTCGGTATTCGCGACCTGCGCGCGGCCAGGGGAACGGCCGCAGGGTCGGCGCCGACGGCGATCTTCGACAACCCCGAGACCATCCACAGCCTCGGGCTGGTGGGCTCGACCATCGCGCCGCTCGCCGGCCGCAAGGGCGATACTGTCCACGACTTCGACGGTGCCGCGCGCGTGTACTCAATCGTCAACAACCAGACGCAGAGCTCGCTCGTGTCCGACGTCCGCCGCCGGCTCGGTCAAGAGAAGCTGCACAACATCCACAACAGCGTCGTCGTCCACAACCCGACCGACAAGCCACTCGTGCTGCGCGTCGAGGGCGTCGTCTTCAGCAAGGGCATCACGCGCACCGACGGGCGTATCCCCGAGTCGTACGCGCGCAACGCTTCGTTCCGCGGCCCGCAGGCCATCGCCGCGTCGTCGTACATGGCAGGGCGTGTCGGCGACAACGGCTACGTGAAGAAGGCGCTGACGATTCCGCCAGGCGCGACCCGCGTCGTCAGCGACGTCTACCAGGCACCAGGCGGCGAGGTGTTCACGCTGCTCGACCTGAAGGCCAACGGCCGTTTCCGCGTGGCCCAGGCTGCCTCCGAGAAGCGGCTCTCCGGCGTCGATCTGGCGCAGATCACGAAAGGCACGCACCCGACGGCCGGCAGCGCCGTTCGCATCAAGGACCGCCAGAGCGACTTCGCTGGCACCGACGAGCACCGCCTTGGTCGCCCCAACGGCGTCGTCGCCGGCAGCACATTCAGCGGCAGCGAGCGTATCGACGCTCGCCAACGCACGGGCCGCCTGCTGATGAGCACGCGCCACAAGCAGGCCCCCGACGGTTCCGACCTGCAGACCCTGTCGAAGGTGCCGGGCAACAAGGGCTTCGTCGGCCCCGCCGCCACCACCAACGACGGCGGCTACGGCATGACCTTCGACCTGCGCTACCGCCTCGAGAACCCCGGCCGTACGCCCCAGCGCGTGCGCGTCGTGATGTCGTCGCCGAAACACGCCTACGAGGGCGCCTTCAATCCCGACGGCGGCGTGCTGACGCTGCCGGTGCGCATCGATGGCGTGCAGAAGAACCTGCGCGTGCATGCGCGCGGCACCGGCGTCGTGGTCGGCGAACTCGACATCCCCGCCGGCGGCGCCCACGACCTGCGGCTGCAGCTGACGAATCTCGGCAACATCTATCCGCCCGTCGGCATCGAGTTCCAGCCGGTGCGCTGACGCGCGGTCGTCGTCGCCGCCGCGGGCGGCGCGGGCCGCCCCGGGTGGCTGTGCGTCGGCGAGGTGCACTCTCGCCGTTGCCCGACCAAGGACTGCGGTCGAATGCGCCGGGGTCGAAGGCGTCAAGGTCGCGCTCGACCTCGACGTCGCCGTCACACAATGCCGGGGCCGCGGGTGCGCAGGTGCGGGACGTCGACCTGGCGGACGTCGTCGCGGAGCAGGGCGACGTTGGCGGCTTCGCGGCCGGTGGCCACGGCCCTCTCCATCAGCGCCGAGGGGTAGTCCGTCTTCACCCAGTCGCCGGCGAAGGCGAGGTTGTCGATGCCGGCGGCGGCGGGGGCGTCGGGGACCGGTCGGGTCTTGGTCTGGCCCACCTCGTACGACGTGAAGTCGTGGTGGCGGCCGAGCACCAGGCCGCGGACCTGGGCGTCCTTCAGCGTGGGCTGCAGCTCGGCGAAGGTGCCCTTCACCTTGTCCCAGACCTGTTCTTTGCTCAGGCCGACCAGGTCGGGGGTGTCGTAGAGGTGCAGCTCGAGCACCGAGCCACCGGTGCGGCGTGCGTATTGGGCGCTTTCGTCTTCGAGCTGGCTCGTGAAGCAATACAGGTGGATGGGCTTGTGCTGCGGGCTCTCGATGACGTCGGGGGTGCCCGGCGGCGGCGCCTGGTCGAGCCAAACGCGCAGCACGTGGTAGGGCGGCGCCGTCTGCAGCGGGTCGGCGATGGCGCGCAGCTTCGCGAGTTCAGCGGCGGAGGCGGCGTCGCCCACCGAGCCCTGCAGCAGCTTCTTGGTCCCCGGCACCGATGTCGCGACGATGACGAAGTCGTAGTTCTTGTCCTCGCCGACCTCACCCTTCGCCTGGCCACCTTCGAAGCGCAGACCGCGGGTGACGTGGCTGGTCTCAACCTTGACGCCCAGGGTCTCAAGGCGCTGCTGCCACGGGTCGAGCACGGCGGTGGCGTGGTCGGTGGTTGTCACCTCGCGGTTCATCGCCCGCGGTTGGCTGATGAAGTAGGCGTGCATCATCTGCAGCATCTCGGCGGCCGAGATCTTCTTCGGGTCGTTCAGCGTGACGCTGGCGGCGGGTTCGAGGATCAGGTCGTAGAACTTCTTGCTGATTCCCTTGTCCTTCGCCCAATCGGCAAATGTGACGCCGTCGTATTTCGCCTGCATCTTGTCGTGGTCGTAGTTCATGACCTCGATGAGGCCGCGAAATTGCTCGAGGGCGTCAAGAATCGCGAGGTTCGGCGAGCGCTGCAGCAGCGCCACCATGTTGAGCGGATAGACCGGCGGCTTGGACTCCAGCGTTTCGGGCTTGTAGTCGCGGAACTGAAAGTCGACGACGTTGTAGGGGCGGAAGTGGTGGTCGATGCCCAGGCGGCTGCGGATGTCTTTGAAGACAAAATAGTTGTCGAACCACATATGCAGGCCGTGCTCGACCTTGAATCGGCCAGCGCCGCCGGTGTCGACGGTGGGCGTCGCCAGCCGGCCGCCGACGACGTCGCCCCGGTCGCGCAGCGTGACCTGATAGCCGCGCTCGGCGAGCTCGAGCGCCGCCGACATCCCGGCCAGGCCGGCGCCGACGATCAGGACGTCACGCCTGGTCCCCGGCGGCAGGCGGTCGAGCCCATGAGGATTCTTCGCCTCCTTCAGCTGCGGAATCTGCGGCCGCAGCAGCTCGGGCAGCACCGGCGTGTCGGCCCATTGCCGCATCAGGCGACGCAGCCACACGGGCACTTCCTTCGGCAGACCATCCTGGGGCGCGACGTCGACGGCGGCGGTGCGGCTCTGCCACGGCGCAAGGCCGGGGCGCGCCCAGCGCTCCGACGGCAGCGGTGATAGCGGTGGAGACGACGTCGACGACGACGACGGCGCCGAGAACGATGAGGACGCCGGCGTCGACGATGGCGACGGCGATGCCGGAGCAGCGGGCGCCGTCGACGACGACGCCGCGGAGGACACGACGGCGGATGGCACGCGGACAGGCTGGGTTCGGCTCACGCTGGGCATCACATGCTCCCGCTTGCAGATGTAGGACAAGGTCGGACACCCGAGATGTCGGCGCCGAAGTCGCCGTCGTTGCGGGGCCTCCGCTGATCAACCGATGCGGTTGGGCGGTGGGAGCGGCGTTTTTTCGGATCAGGACCGCGGAGATGAGGCGCTGCGCATGGCGCGGGCGTCAGCGCGGTCTTGCTCGTTCGTCTGCGAAGGCGTCGCCGTCACATCCCGACATCGCCTGACATCGCCCGACATCGCCCGACGTCGCCCGACGTCGCCCGACGTTCGCTCGACGAGTTTCACTCGACACCAACGAGAAATGCGCCCGCAAAAGCCCCGCCAGTGGCGAGGGGCGCAACGAGCAGGGGAGTGACCGCCACCCACACCAGACCGAAGCCCTCGTTGAACCCTCCCGCGATCCCGAGCCCGATCGCATCGCCAAAGCTTTGGGCCTCCGTCTGCGCGAGTCGGTCAGCTTCGTCGAGCATCCAAAGGCCCGGCGCGGCGGCGAGCACCGTGCCGACCAGCGCCCCGACCATCGCGCCGGCGACCGCCCCCGGTGACCCAGACACCTCGCCGCCGGCGGCGACGTGGCCCACGCCAGCGCCGACACCGCTCACGCCGACGGTCACGAGCGACGCCCCGACGACGAAGGGCAGGGCTCCGCCCGACCGCAGCGTGCCAATGACGTCACGACCAGCGTCATTGGACGCCAGCGCCAACATCGCGGTGGAGACCGTGGCGTCGGCGACGACCACGCCAATGACGGCGCCGACGGTCATCGACGGTGGCTTCGACAACGCCGACGCATCGAGCACGGGCGGGGCACCGGCGAACGATGCGATCGGGCCGGTGACGACAAGGGTGGCAAGCACGAATGACGACAGCATGCGCGCTGTTCAGCATGGAGCGCGCCAACCGTCGGCCCGCGCAGATCGACACACGCTTCAACGTCGACGAACCGTTGCGAGGGGCCTCGTCCTGCCCGTTACGGGTGCACGGCAGGTGCGACAGCGGCGTCGTTCTTCTGGGGTCTGCAGGTCGCGGTCGGCGACCCTGGTGCACCACACCGGTGACGGGGAATGCACGCTCGCGCGTCACGGCTGCGCGGCGAAGAACACACGCAAGGCGGCGCCCACGGCGGCGGGGTTGTGGAACCACCAGAAGTGGTCTTCGTCGTCGTCGACGATGGAGGTGACGGCGCATCCGGCGGCGGCGTAGCGGGCGACGGCGGCGGCGGCTCCGTCTTTGGCGACGCGGTTGTCGCGGCCACCGTGCACGAACAGCACGGGCTTTGTGCCTGCGGCGCTGCAGCCGGCGGCGTCGCCGACGACGTCTTCCTCGACGACGGCGGAAAGAAAAATCAGGCCTGCCCAGTGATCGGGGTGGGCGCGGAAGGCGCGGGTGACGCCGCGTCCGCCGTTGCTGAGGCCGCCGACCAAGATGGCGTCTTGGGCCACGCCGGCCGCGCGGGCAACGTCGCGGGCGCCTTCGATGACGTCGACACCGCCGTCGTTGTGCCAGTTTCCCGCGCCGAATGACGGGAGAATCACCAGCATCTTGAACT
>CAJBHN010000850.1 GCA_903952805.1 uncultured Myxococcales bacterium
CAGACCGTGCGCACGACGTCTGAGGGGCTGCGCCGAGGGCGGGATCGGATACGACGTCAGCAGCCAGGCCAGCGTCGCCGGCGTGCAGCTGCCATCCCTGGCGTGGGCGGCAGGCAGGAAACCCGGCCAGGGCGGCCCCACCAGACAAGAACAGCTGGCGCGGCAAGGCATTGGCCACCTGTTGGGGCGTCACAAAACGCCAGACATCCTGGTCATTGGCCTCGCGCAACATCTTGCCGGGGACGCGATCTCCCTCGTCACCGCCGGCAGCCAGGGCTTCCTTGAACTCCGCAATCGACAGGTCCTCGTCCCACAAAAAGTCGGGGCGACGGGCGTCGTCAGTGAAATCCGCAGCCAGGGGGCGCACCGTTCGCATCCCATGCTGTCGACGTCAGCGGCGCCAGCGACGGCGACGAACCCGGGTCATCAGCAGCGTCGCCCGCGATCCCCGGCGGGCTGGGGTGTTGGCATAGACGGCCTCCCGATGACCGATGCTGGCGACGCAACACCAGGCAGGCTGTGCCGAAACCACCTCCGAGCGGTTTTCAGGTGTGTTGAGGAGACGTCATGCCGATTGGCCCCGTTGGAACGCAGCGTCACCCCACCGCAGTCGGCGGCAGCACCCGCCCCACCGAGCTTACGCCGGCTGATCCGCCGTCAACGCCGTCATCGACCCCGCATCAGCGCAGTGTCGAGCAGGACAGCGGGGGTGGGCGCGCCCCTGTCGATGCCGACGTGCAGAGCGACACCCGGCTGCGGGCCCTGCGGGGGGACTCAGCGCAGCAGCGGTTGGCGGCGGTGTCTGGTGGCGTGCCGGCGGCGGATCGCGGGCCGAAGTTGCCGGCCGGCTACGGCAGCCTGCAGAAGTTGTCCAAGACGCTGCCGACCCTCGATCCCCGGTTTTCGTCGTCGTCGCCCCATGGTCGATCCACGATGGCGCTGGCGCTGGCCATCGGCGGCACCGAGGTCTACGGCGCGGGCAGCAGCGGTGCCGACTTCTTCACGCGGCGCGGCGGCACCGCCAACAACATGCGGGGCTTCGCGCAGTTCAACCTCGCGTTTCACAACCGCGCCACCAGCACCCCCGAGCGCTACGCCCGCCTGGTGGGCGACATCATGAACGGCGCGGCGCCGATGCCCAACAGCGCTTCACCGTCCAACCACGCCGCCGCCCTGACCAAAGCGGTGCGCAATGGCACCGTCGCAAACGGCGCCGAGCTCCGCCGCTTCATGGATGATCGCGGCTTTGGCGGCTCGAACTGGCAGGGCATCGACGACGGCTGGCATCGCGTGCCGGGCCTGGGCGATGCCCTCGTGCAGCATGTGAAGGACGGCCTGCAGGTCTGACGGTTCCACGGCGGCGATCCGCGATCAGCGATCAGCCGTCGTCGTCGTCAGACGCCGGTCGCGATCAACACACCGACGCCCCGGCCGCCACCAGGTTGCCGGCGCCGCTGCGGACGGTGACGGGGCCGAAATGGCCTTCGTCGAGGTCCACGTCGTAGAAGCGGGCCATGACGACGTCGACGTCGGCCGTGAGTTTGCAGTCGTACCAGGCGGCCTTGAGGGCCGCGGCTGAGGGGTGGGCCTCGGCGTATTTGATGGCCGCCGAGCGAAACAGCCGGTAGCCGAGCTCGAGCCCGTGGGCCTTGACGCTCTCGTGCAGGTGCAGCCAGATGGCCCGCCGCTGCTCGGTGAACGACGTCGGCGGCGGCAGGGTGCCATGCTGCAACAGGTGCCGAATCTCAGCGAAGATCCACGGCGCGCCGATGGCGCCGCGGGCGACCCACGCCCCATCGACCCCGGTCTCGTCCAACAGGTCTTTGACGTCGTGGGCAGTGAAGAGGTCACCGCTGCCGATGATGGTTTTGTCGGGATACTGCGCCTTGACCCGCGTCAGAAACGAGCGCCGCGATGGGCCCACATAGCGCTGGACCACCGTGCGGCCGTGGACGCAGACGGCGTCGAGGCCGCGGGCGAAGGCGCCGTCGATGATTTCCCAGAAGCGGTCTTCGCTACCGGGCTCGTCGTCCATGCCCCGCCGCATCTTCAACGTCACCGGCACCCCGGGTCGCACCGCGTCGCGCACCCGCGACACGATTTCCAACGCCGTGGCGGGGTCCGACAGCAGAAACCCTCCCCGACACCGACCCACGACCTTCTTGACCGGACAGCCAAAATTGATGTCGACGACGTCGTAGCCGGCGTCCACCAATTTGACGGCGGCGCTGGCGAATTTCTCGGGGGTGGCGCCGAGCAATTGGCCGGCCACGGGGTGGTCGTCGTCTTCGACGTGCAGGATCTGCTGCTGCAGCTTGCCCGGTCGCAGGACCTCTTCGTCGAGGACGACCTCGTTCATCGCGTAGCCGCAGCCAAAGGTGCGGGCGACCCGCCGCATGGGCAGGTCTGAGAAGCCCGACAGGGCTCCTTGAAAGGCGGGCATGTCGAGCGTGAGTCCACCCAGACGCAACGGACGAGAGGCGGTCATGCAGTAACTGTAGCGAGCGCCATCGACATGGTCGACGTCGATGTCTGGTGTGACAGGTCGATGTGCCGACGGCCCCGGCGGGGTACACATGGCCATGGACATCATCCGCTGGGTGCGACGTCTTCGTGGCCTGCTGCATCTGGGGTTGGCCCTGTACACGGCCCTCGGGGTGACGGTGGTGGTGCGGACCATCGACGGGCTCATCGATCTGCAGCGGGGGGCCTGGGTGGCCTTCGACGACGGCGGCTTCGGCTTCGGCGACGCTGACGTCACTGCCCTCTGGGAGCAGTGGCAGTGGATGTGGGCCCTGGTGTGGGTGTTCTGGGTGCTGTTTTTGCCCGCCCTCACCGTGGTGGTGCGCGCCGTCGGCGATGGTGTCGGCGATGGCGTCGGCGATGGCGACCCCAGCCCCCTGTCGACGTTGTTGTCGGTGCTCGTGCCCACCGTCGGGGTCTTTGTCATCGACCGGCATTTGTGGGCGTCTGCTCGTCGTCTCTCCCAGGCCGGGCTCACGACAGCGTCGGCCGAGCGCCCATCGTCGGCGTCGTTGCCCATGTCCATGACGCCCATGTCCATGACCAGCGCCGCTCCCAAACACGGCATCAACGCTTGTATCGCGGGCGTCGTCGGTGCTTCGATCTGCATGGCGGTGGCCATGCGCATGGGCTCCCAGGTTGGTGTGCTGGTGGCCCTGGCTGTCTTGCTGCTGCCGCTCACCGTGGTGCGGGTGGTCCAATTGTGGCGCTGGCGTTCGCTGCTGCGCGATGTGCAGACCCGCGTCGACGA
The DNA here is from genome assembly GCA_903952805.1 of uncultured Myxococcales bacterium. Lineage (GTDB taxonomy): Bacteria > Myxococcota > UBA727 > UBA727 > VGSZ01 > VGSZ01. Next base: position 3,275 of record CAJBHN010000850.1, read on the forward strand.
CGACGCCGTCGGTCACGTCGGCTTCAGCGCTCCGGTCGGCGGCTGAGCCGTCGGCGGGTGAGCACCCACCACGCCACGTGGATCACGTGGATGACGACGCAGGCCACGGGCATGACCAACAGCAGCGGCAGCCTGGCCATGTCTGACCCTCGACCGTGCCGTTGTCGACGGTGGGGATTGTCTGGGCTCACCCTTTGGGTCGGCCCGAGGATTCGAGCCGAAGGCGCCGCGTGTCTTGGTGCGGTGCCGTCTCAAGCAGGGCTTCTTCGAGGCTGAGCTGACCAGCAGCGACAAGCTCGAGGGCCGCTTGTCGCAGTGTGCGCAACCCGCGGCGCCGCGCGTGGGCGTCGATGATTCTGCTGTCCTCTGCATCCAGGATCAGCGCCCGGAGCTCGTCGTCGACCAGCAGCTGCTCGCACACCAGGAGGCTCCCCTCGACACCAGTGAAGCCGCAGGCCGCGCAGCCAGCCGACGTGTAGATGAGCTCGGGAAGGGCGACGTCGGCGTCGGCGAAGACCTGGGGCGCTGGGAGCCGCGGCCGCTTACACTCGGGGCAGAGGCGGCAGAGTCGTCGTTGGGCCTGCACGAGGCGGAGACCGTCGGTGACCTTCCACGGTTCGATGCCCATGTTCAGCAGCCGGATGGGCGTCTGGGTCGCGTCATTGGTGTGGATCGTCGAGATGAACCGCGTTCGTCGGCGAGCGGCGGCGGTGACGACGGCGTTGGCGACGTCGAAGCTGCGGAGCTCGCGCACATAGAGGAGGTCGAGGGAGGGCTCGTTGACGACGTGCTCCCAAAAGGCGGCGTCGCGGCCCCAGAGGTCCTCGTCGACGAGCTGATTCACGCCGTCGAGGGCCTGTCGGGGATGGGTCTCGGCGCTGTTTACGGCCAGGCCGCGCGCCGCACCACGCCGGAGCAGGTGGTAGGCGACGCTGTTTTTGCCATCGCCCACGTGCCCGGAGAGGAGCACCAGTCCGCCGGGCTTGTCGACGGCGTCGATGAGGCGCTGGTGGTCCGCCGCCGTCATGAAGGTGGCAGCGGTGGC
>CAJBHN010000851.1 GCA_903952805.1 uncultured Myxococcales bacterium
CAACACCAACACCGTGCTGGGCCTGTATCACACAGGGCCCGGCACCCCGCCCACACTGGCCCACCACTTCCGCATTGCCACCAATCGGTCCGCGACCAGTGACGAGATGGGAGAGCTGATCTTGTCCCTGGTCGAGCGGCGCCACATCGCCGTCCCTGAAATCGAAGGCTCAATCCTCGCGTCCGTGGTGCCCCAACTGAATCGGGTCTTCGTTGAGGCGTGCACACGCAGCTTTGGCGCGGCCCCGATTGTGGTGGGCCCCGGCATCAAGACCGGCATGCCCATTCTCGTCGACAACCCCAACGAAGTCGGCGCCGACCGTATCGTCAACGCCGTCGCAGGCTTCGCCCGGTACAAGCAGGCCCTCGTCATTGTCGACTTCGGCACCGGGACGACCTTCGACGCGGTCACCGACAAGGGTGAGTACATGGGTGGCGCCATCGCGCCCGGTATCGACATCTCGATGGATGCGCTCTTTTCACGCGCCGCCAAGCTTCCCCGGGTGGAGCTTCGTCGTCCGCCAAAGGTGATCGGCAAGAATACCATCCACGCCCTCCAGTCCGGCCTCCTGTACGGGTACGCCGGACTCGTCGACGAGCTCGTCTCCCGCATGACGGCCGAGCTCGCCGTTCCGACCAAGGTCGTCGCCACCGGCGGCCTCGCCTTCCTTTTCGAAGGTGTCTCTCGCACCCTGCAGGTGGTGGACGAGTTCCTCACCCTCGATGGGCTGCGCATTCTGTACGACTTGAACGCCTCCCGCAGGCCCGACTCACTCTGACGTCGCCCTCGACACCCGCGCCTCTGCGCCCATGGACCACATGACCAAGCCCACCGATTCCTCCACAGACATCCCATCGACCACGGACGAGGCCATTGAGGCCGTCGCCGCTGGCGACGCCAGCCCCAACCACCCCGCTGACGTCGACGTCGAGCCACGGGTCATCGACGAAACAGCCTGGGTTGAAGAAAACAGCGACAACGATGACGACGACGATGACGAGCCGCTGCACTGTGGTGCCGTCGCACTTGACGCCGGCACCGCCGAGGACCGTCCCGGCGCCGACGCTGCCCTCGCGGCCAACGACGCCCGCGACGCCGTCGCCGCTCGCCCCGAGCTGGAAATCGTGCTCAACGCCGACGCCGAAATCGCCCTCAATCTCATCGACGAGGACGCCCTGTGGGTCGTGAAGCGCCTGCGCGCCAAGGGCTTTGAGGCGTACCTGACCGGTGGTTGTGTGCGCGACCTGCTGCTTGGCCGGCAGCCCAAGGACTTCGACGTCGCCACCGGAGCCCACCCCCACCAGGTGCGCGCCGTGTTTCGCAACTGTCGGCTGGTCGGGCGGCGCTTCCGATTGGCGCACGTGGTCTTTCCGTCCGGCAAGGTCATCGAGACGGCGACCTTTCGCGCCAATCCGACCGACACCCTCGAGGACCTGCCTGAGGACCTGCTGGTGGCCCGTGACAACGTGTTCGGCAACGTCGAGGAAGACGCTCGGCGTCGTGACTTGACCATCAACGGGCTGTTTTATGATCCCGTCGCCGGCAAGGTCATCGACTTCGTCAACGGCCGCGTCGATCTCGACGCTCGCCTGATCCGCACCATTGGCGACCCCGATATTCGCTTCCAGGAAGACCCGGTCCGCATCCTGCGCGCCGTCAAGTTCGCAGCCCGCCTCGGCTTTGCCATCGAGGATGCCACCTGGGAGGCCATGAAGCGCCACGCTGGCGGGCTGCCTCGCTGTGCGCACGCTCGCCTCCAAGAGGAACTCCTGCGCCTGCTGGCGTCGACCCACGCGGCCAAGAGCTTCGAGCTGTGCGCCAAGGCAGGCGTCACGGCCATCCTGCTGCCCGAATTCTCGTC
>CAJBHN010000852.1 GCA_903952805.1 uncultured Myxococcales bacterium
CTTCGAGATGAACAACGGCTGCATCTGCTGCACCGTGCGGGGTGACCTCATCCGCATCCTCGGCAATCTCATGCGCCGACGGGATCGCTTCGACCACATCCTCATCGAGACCACCGGCCTCGCTGACCCGGCGCCAGTGGCCCAGACGTTCTTTGTCGACGACGACATGAAGGACAGGTTTCGGCTCGACGGCATTGTCACCGTCATTGACGCCCGCCACTTCGATCAACACATCGACGATGCCCCGGAGGCCAGGGAGCAGGTCGCGTTCGCCGACCTCATCCTCGTCAACAAGGTCGACCTCGTCGACAGCGACACCGTCGACAAGGTCATCGAGCGCATCACGGCGATGAACGATCAGGCCGATGTCCAGCGGACCACGCTGCACACCGAGGCCACCGCCACCCTGCTCGATCGCATCCTCGACATCCGCGGCTTTGACCTGCAGCGGGCCCTGGAGGTCAAGCCAACCTTCCTTGAGCCAGAGATGCCCTTTGAGTCGGCGCTGGCGCTCAGACTGCCGCGCGGCGAAAGCACGATCGTCGTCAACGACGGCCCAGACCCCTCCATGGGGCTGTGCGTCATGCCGACGTCGCAGCTCGATGAAGGGACCCTGGAGCAAGTCGCCGAGCGCGTGGCGCGCCTGTTCGCCGAACACCTCCCGCCCCACGCGCCTGGCATGAAGCTCCCCCTGTCAGAGCCTGTCGAGTTGCAGCTCGATGGCGCGGGGGAACGGCGCTTTCCGTTGGTGCTGGACGCGCCGACCATGGTCTTTCTGTTCACCGAGCACCTCCCCGAGGAATTCACCATCACGGTGCGGGGCCCTGCCGGCGACGTGATCGACGCAGCGTTCGGTCACGTCTACGGCGCCGCCCACGAGCACGACAGCACGGTGTCGTCGGTCGGCATTGTCATCGATGGATCTTTGTCGCGGGAGAAGCTTGGGCCCTTCCTCAGCACGTTGCTTCGCGAGCGTGGGCAAGACCTCTTTCGCAGCAAAGGCATTGTCTCCCTCGCTGGCGAGGATGAGCGGTTTGTCTTTCAAGGGGTGCACATGCTGCTCGACAGCGCCGTCGGAGCCCCGTGGGGTGCAACCGAGCGCTCCAGCCGAATGGTCTTCATCGGCCGCAATCTGGACCGGGCGATGCTCATCAACGGGATCAACGCATGCCGGGCCTGATCCCCCCTGAGCCCAACGCATCCTCGCTGCCGATGGTCACCCCGGTCGCCACCGCCCGACTGCCCGAGGGACCGCTCGCCATCGTCGTCGCGACGCGACCATCACCGTTTGGGTCCTTCGCCGTGGTCTGTGCGGGTGGTCCCGTCATTTGCTTCGACGGCCCAGCCCTCGGCGTGACCGCGACCCATCATGATCATGCCGGCGGCACCTGCGCTGCGGCGCTCAGCGCCGACGGTGCCTTGCTCATCACGGGCGGACAGGATGGCGCCTGCGTCATCCGCGGAGAGGGCAGGTACCACCGCACCGATCCCGACACCGCCTGGGTTGAGCACGTCACCATCTCGCGAGACGGCCGCCGCTTCGCCTTCTGCCGTGGCCGCCGGATGACGGTGGTCGACACAGCGACCAACGAAGTCTGTGTGACCCACCTGCTTCCCTCGACCCCGTCGACCCTTCGCTTCCATGACGGCGTCTTGACCGCTGCGTGCTACGGCGGCGTGCTCGTGTGGTCGAACAACGGGACCGGCGCGATGCGCCAATACCCGTGGCGGAGCGCGCTGCTGTCGCTGGTGCAGAGTCCCGACGCCAAGTTTTATGCCGCCGGCTGTCAAGACGCTGCCGTGCACTGCTGGCGAAGGAGCAGCGGCGAGGACTTCGAGATGAGCGGCTACCCCGCCAAGGTCAAGGCCCTCGCGTTCTCTCCCGACAGCAGGTTCCTGGCCACCGGCGGACACCACGTCGTCACGGTGTGGGATTTCGCTGGAGCAGGCCCCCAGGGGAGTTCCCCCCGGGAACTCACTGGACATGCCCAGCTGGTGACAAGCCTGGTCTTCTCATCGCCGCGGCGCCTCTGGAGCGGTGGCGCCGACGGAGCGGTCATTGGGTGGGATCTCGATGCGCGACGCGGCGCCTCACCGGTGGCGGTCCATGTCCATGACGCTCCGGTTGTCGAGTTGGCGGTGGTCGGTCGGCACATCGTCGCCGCCCACAGCGACGGCGTCATGGTTTCTCTCGAGGTGGCCCAATGAGTCAGGTCCAGAGTCCTCATCGAGCATCGCTCTTCCTGCCGCTGCTGGGTGGCCTGCGGCGGCTCATGCCGGTGCCGGCGATGATGGAGCCGGCGACGCCGGTGCCGGCCCATGTGGCGGTGGGCCAGTCGGTCCGGGTCCTCGCCCGTGCCCTCCGACCAGGCCTGAACCTGGCGATCTGGTTGCGCGACGGGC
>CAJBHN010000853.1 GCA_903952805.1 uncultured Myxococcales bacterium
GCTCACCGTCACATCGGCGCTGCCGCAGCCCAATCCGGGATCGAGGCCCTGTTCTGCTGCGGTGCCTTCGCCGACGCCTACGCCGACGGCGCCCGCGGCGCTGGCCTCGAAGTCATCGTCACCGCCACCACCAGCACCCTCTTGGCTCCCCTCGTCAGGGCCGCCGTGACGCCGCAGATGGTGGTGCTCATCAAGGGATCGCGCGGAGCGCGCATGGAACGCGTCGTCGAAGTGCTGCTCAAACGCTCCGACCTCGCCTCTGCAGGAGAGCCCTGATGCTCTACACGTTCTTGTACCCGTATGTGACTGAAGCATCGTTTCTCAACGTGCTGCGTTATCCCTCATTCCGCATCGTCATGTCGTCGATGACGGCGTTGATCCTCACGCTGTTTCTGTACCCACCGTTCATCCGGCGACTGCAGGTTTTCAAGTTCGGTCAGGAGGTCCGCAAGGATGGCCCCGAAGCACACCTGAAGAAGCAAGGCACGCCAACCATGGGTGGTGTGTTGCTGTTGGGCGCGGTCTTTGTGTCGACGGTCGTGTGGTCAGACGTGCGCCATGGCGCCGTGTGGCTGCTGCTGCTGGTCACCATGGGCTACGGCGCCGTCGGCTTCTACGACGACTACAAGAAGATCAAATACAAAGACCCGGCAGGCCTCGCTGGTCGCTGGAAATTGTTTTGGCAGTTTCTCATCGGCGGCGTGGCGCTGGCCATCTGGTCTGGTGGCCACGGCACCATCCCCTTCGACACCTCCATCAGCGTCCCGTTCGTGAGCACCAAGCTTTTCTTGCCAACGATTCCGGCCATCATCTACCTGCCGCTGGCACTGACGCTGCTTGTCGTGGGCACCTCGAATGCCGTGAACCTCACCGACGGCCTCGACGGCCTCGCGATCGGCCCCGTCATCGTCGCCAGCTTTGTTTTTCTGGTGCTCGCCTACGCCGCCAGCACGACGCTGGGCACGTTCAACGTTGCCGATTACTTGCGCATTGTCCCCGTGGAAGGCGCGGCTGAGCTTTGCATTTTCTGTGCAGCCATCATCGGCGCCGGTATTGGGTTCCTGTGGTATAACGCGTACCCGGCCCTGGTGTTCATGGGCGACGTCGGCGCCCTTGCCCTTGGTGGCGCCCTGGGCATGCTGGCCATCTTCACCAAGAACGAGCTGCTGTCGGCGTTGCTGCACGGCGTGTTCCTCGCCGAGACCATCTCGGTGATGATCCAGTCGACCTGGTTCAAATACACCAAGCGCAAATACGGCGAGGGGCGCCGCGTCTTTCGTATGGCGCCCGTGCACCACCACTTTGAAAAGAGCGGTTGGCCTGAGCCCCGTGTGGTCATTCGCTTTTGGATCGTGAGCGTGATGCTCGCCCTGGTCGCCCTCGCCTCCTTGAAGCTGCGGTGATGACATGACGACGTCGACCTCCACCAACGCGCCTCCCTGCCCCGAGTGCCTGCGCCATCGCCGTGGGCGCCGCTTTGTCGTCGTTGGCGGCGGCAAGACCGGTGCTGCCGCCGCGCGCCTGCTGGTGCGGGAAGGCGCCATCGTGACCGTCGTCGACGACGGTGCCCATGACAAGGTCAGCGCCGATCTCGCCAAGCATGGGGCCGACCTCAGCGCCATCACCATCGTCGCGGGTGGCATCGACCAGGCCGTCATCGACGGCGCCGACGTCGTGGTGTTGTCGCCGGGTGTGCCCCGGGCCCATGCCGCCCTGCAGCATGCCGTGACCCGCGGCGCACCACCCATCGTCAACGAATTGGAGCTCGGGCTGGCCGTCCTCACCGATGACGGCGCTGCCCTCGACGGCGTGCGCCTGGTGGCCATCACCGGCACCAATGGCAAGTCGACGACCACCACCATGGCCGGGGCCATTGCCGCCGAGCAGGATCCGCTTGCCTTCGTCGGCGGCAACCTCGGCACCCCCCTGTGCGCAGCCATCGCCGACGGGCTTGTGCGGGGCTCAGCCACCGCGCCACGGCTGCTGGTGGTCGAGCTGTCGAGCTACCAGCTGGAGACCTTGCGTTGGTTTCCTGCGACGGCCGCCACCGTCACCAACCTCACCCCCGACCACCTCGACCGCTACCCCTCCGTCGACGCGTATTACGCCGCCAAAGCCTGGCTGCTGGCGCTGACGATCGGCGGCGTCTCGTGCAACGCCAAAGACCCCAACAGCCAGCACACGCTGGTTCCAGCGATTGTGCCCGGCACCACCACGCTGCACTTTGACGTCGCCGCTGGGCTCGATGGCATCGCCGTCGGCGACAGCGCGCCAGGCCACCTGCGCCTGA
>CAJBHN010000854.1 GCA_903952805.1 uncultured Myxococcales bacterium
TGCTCGGCCTTCAGGTGCGGCGCCCCTTCGATGGTCTCTTGCTCCTCAAGGTGCTTGAGAATCGCGGCCTTCTGGTCGCTGGAGTAGCCAAGGCCGTCCAACGCCTGCGGCACGGTGTGGTTGACGATCTTCATCAGACCGCCGCCGACGAGCTTCTTGTACTTGATGAGGGCGATGTCGGGTTCGATACCGGTGGTGTCGCAATCCATCATGAAGCCGATGGTGCCCGTGGGGGCCAGCACCGTCGTCTGCGCATTGCGGAAGCCATGCTTGTCGCCGATCTCGACGGCCGTGCTCCACGCATCGCGAGCCGCGTCGAGGACTGCCTTGTAGGCATCGGGGACGTCGGCGGCGTCGACGTCGAACGACGCGCGCTCATGCTTGCGCATGACGCCCATCATGCTCTCGCGATTCTTGGCGTAGCCGGCGAACGGACCCTTGGCCTTGGCGATTTCGGCCGACGCGGCATAGCTCTCGCCACCCAGCAGGGCGGTGATGGCGGCGGCGGCGGCGCGGCCGTTGTCATCGTCATACGGCAGGCCCGACGCCATCAGCAGGGCGCCGAGGTTCGCGTAGCCCAGGCCGAGGGGCCGGTAGTCGTGCGAGTTCTTTTCGATCTTCTCCGACGGGTAGCTGGCGTCGTCGATGATGATTTCCATCGCGAGGATCAGCGTGGCCACGCCGTGGCGGAAACCCTCGACGTCGAAGGTGCCGTCTTTGGCACGGAACTTCATGAGGTTGAAGCTCGCCAGATTGCAGGCCGAGTCGTCGAGGAACATGTACTCGGAGCAGGGGTTTGACGCGTTGATGGGCGCCGTGGCCTTGCAGGTATGCCAGTCGTTGATGGTCGTGTCGTACTGGACGCCGGGGTCGCCACAGAGCCAGGCGGCCTGGGCCATCTTCTTCCACACCGCTTTGGCCTCGAACTCCTCGACGGGCTTGCCGTCCCGAATGGCGCGGGTGAAGTAGGTGCGGCCCTCGACGACGGCCTGCATGAAGGTGTCGTTGACGCGCACCGAGTGGTTGGCGTTTTGGAAGTAGACGGAGTCGTAGGCGCCGCCGGGGACGTTGAAGCCGCCGTCGTAGCCCTGCTCGATGAGGGCCCAGGCCTTCTTCTCCTCCAGCATCTTGCTGTCGACGAAGTCCAGCACGTCTGGGTGGTCGACGTTGAGGATCACCATCTTGGCCGCGCGACGGGTCTTGCCACCGGATTTGATGACGCCGGCAAAGGCGTCAAAACCGCGCATGAAGCTGACGGGTCCCGAGGCGGTACCGCCGCCGGCCAGCAGTTCCTTGGAGGAGCGGATCGTCGACAGATTCGATCCGGCGCCGGAGCCGAACTTGAAGAGCATGCCTTCGGTCTTGGCCAGACCCAGGATCGACTCCATGGTGTCGTCGACGGAGTTGATGAAGCAGGCCGAGCACTGGGGATGAGCTTCAACGCCGACGTTGAACCAGACGGGGGAGTTGAAGGCGACCTTCTGCGTCACGAGCAGGTGGGAGAGCTCCGCGTGGAAGGTGGCGGCGTCGGCCTCGGAGGCGAAGTAGCGACGACGACGGCCCCAGCTGGTGAGGGTGTCGGTGACCCGCAAGATGAGTTGGCGGACGCTGGTCTCCCGCTCGGGCGTGCCCACGGTGCCGCGGAAGTACTTGTTGGCGACGATGTTGGTGGCGGTCTGGGACCAGGCCGTCGGGACGTCGATACCGTCCTGCTTGAACACCGCCGATCCCGAGGCGTCACTGATGGACGCTGAGCGCTTCTCCCACTGGATGCCAGCGGCTTCACTCATGGGATCCACACCGTCGACGGTGTTTTTGCGGGGGATCTGGACCCCGGAGGGGCCTGCCGAAAGAATGCTCGAGCGAGCTCGACGTGAGGAGGCCGTCGTCCCATCGGGCGACGTGAGCCTCTCAGCGGTCGCGTCGGACTTGGTCATGGGTGCGCTCTTCCTCTCGGTCGACTCCAACA
>CAJBHN010000855.1 GCA_903952805.1 uncultured Myxococcales bacterium
CGGCGGCGCCGACGACGACCAAGCACCTGGGGCTGCACGCCCTCGCCCTGTCGGCGACCGTTCGCCGCGTGGCCCACCACTTTGTGGCTCCCGTGCCGGCGACGTTGTTGTCGGTGCTGGAAGAACACGGCCTTGCTTCCGCGGCGCTGGAGGCGCCCACCCGATGACCATCGTTGCTCCGCTGGCTCCCCTTAAGCACGTCGCGGTCCATCGCTCCCATTTGAAGAGCGGTGTCGAGCTGTTGACGTCGACCTTGCCCCACCACGCTCGCTGCCACATCTTTGTGCAACTGCGGGGCGGCCCGGTCCATGAGACCGACGAGACCTGGGGCTTGTCCCATGTTGTCGAGCACATGGTGTTTCGAGGCACGAAGCATCACAAAGACGCTCGAGCCGTCGGCCTTGCCGCTGATGACTTTGGCGGTGACCTCGGTGCGGCGACGTATCGAGACCGCGTGACCTTCGACACCCGCTGCGATCCAGATCGCATCGGCGATGCGTTCGAGCTGTTGGCCGACATGCTTGGAGCGCCTCGCTTCGAGGGTTTGTCGACGGAACTTGGCATCATCGAGGAGGAACTCGCTGAACTGTATGACGACGACGGTCAGGAGATCGACGTCGACAACGCTTCCTTTCGCCAGGTCTTTGCCGGTCATGTTTTGTCCCGGTCGATCGAGGGCACTCCTGCCGGCCTGCGCAAGGTGACCAAGGCGCGCCTGCAGAAGTTCCACAAGGCCAACTACGTTGCCGGCAACATCGTCGTCAGCGTCGCGGGCCCCGTCCACCACGACGATGTCGTTGCGGCAGCCAAAAAGGCTGGCCTTGGTCGTCTCGCCGAGGGCGCCGCGCCACCTGACGGCGCCGCTCCCAAGATTCACGAGCCAAACGCCAAAGACGTCGTCGTCATCCGTACCGATGACGCACAGACCTCGGTGCGCCTGACCTTCGCCGTCGGCGGCTTTGTTGAGCCCACGTCGGCGGTCACGGCTGTGCTCGCCCGCATCATTGACGATGGGCCGGCGTCACGCCTGCAACAGGAAGTGATCGACCGCGACGGTCTTGCCTACAGCGCCTGGGCCCTGAGCGACGTCTACGAACATCGTGGCGTCATCGAATTGGCAGGCCAGGTCAGGCACGATCGGGTCGCGGCGTTGACGGAGGCGTTCGTTGAGCAAGTGAAACGCCTGGCCACGACGCCACCGACGGCGGCCGAATTGGAGCGCGTGGTGCGGCGCGCGACGCGGGATGCCCGCGACTTGCTCGATGATCCCGCCGCCATCGCCGAGGCTGTCGGCAAGGCGGCTCTGTTCGCGCAGCCCTTCGACCTCCACGAGCATTTGGGGCGCTTCGCCGCGGTGACCCGCCACGATGTCGCTGGTCTGGCTCGTCAACTCAGCCAATCCCCTCGCCTGGTGCTCGTTGGCCTGCCGCGGAAGAAAGACATTGCTGCCGCCCGAGACGCATTGGCCTCGCTGCGCGCAGCGTTCGAATGAGCCCTGCCTACAGGTCGTGAAGTTCCCTACCTGGGTGCCAGCAACGAAGGCAGAGTGCCCTGGATCAGATGAAAATTTGACGCCTGACCGGGCTCGCGGTCACATGCCACCGTCCGGGCCGAGAGCGCCCGCTCTTGGTTCGTTTGGAGGATCTTCCATGTACGCCCCTTGCACTCAACGGTTCCTCATCCTTCCGCTTGCTGCGGCGGCGTTTATCGCCGTGGGCTGCCCTGTGACTCCGCCCCCTCCGGGCCAACCCGTCCTGTTCGCGTCGGCCGGGAAATCGACGCTGGCTCGGGGTGACCAGACCACGATCACCGTGCGCAGCGTGAAGGGCGACCTCACACCGGGAAGCGGTTCCGTCACAGCCACCATTGCCCAGGTCGACGGTGCCGACATCGCCACCATTGCCGCCGCGGGTGGGGCCCTCACCGAACCCACCGCCGTGTTGACCGTCGACGCTGCCGGCCTCGGCACCTTCGACTTCTTGTGCCTTGGCATCGGGGCGGCCGTCGTTTCGTTGACCGCCGATACGGGCGACGCCACAGCGACCATCAACTGCGTTGAACCCGAGGTGCCGCGCACTGTCCGCATCGATAAGGCCAGCTGCGAAACCTTTTTGATTGCCGATGGTGCCTCCACTTGCCAGGTGGTCGTCACCTTGAAGGACCAGGCCGATGTCGGCGTGCCCAACGTCAATCTGAGCGTGCGCGTCGATAACGTCACCCTGGTCCCCGAGACGGATGGAACAGCCAACACCAGCGTGTTGAAAGCCCAGGCCGACCCCGCTGCCCCTGCCGCGTCGACCTTGGCGGCAGTGGTGACCGACCCGGCGGGCCGCGCGACGTTCTTTGTGCGGTCGCCGGTTTTTGACCTCCAAGAAACCATCAGCTTCACGGTCACTGACGACTCCGCCAACAGCGACTCTGCCGACGTCGTCATTCTTCCCTTCGAAAACAAGTCCAGCGTGACGCTGACGGCGGTGGCGCAGTCGATTTCTTCGGCCACGTCCACCGACGTGACGGTCACTGGCTTCGGCGTCAACACCGCTCCCGCCGCCGGCAAGCGCGC
>CAJBHN010000856.1 GCA_903952805.1 uncultured Myxococcales bacterium
ATGGACGACCCGCGCTTGAAAGCGCGCGCCGAGGAGCAGAGCTTCATGCTGCGCGGCTTCTCCCACTTGTTGATCTTCGAAAAGCCCGCCGCCCTCGTGAAGAACAAATGGACCCGCGCCCCCGCCGCCGCCGCCGCCGCCGCTCCCTGGACGCCGCGATCAGCAGCCACCAAGCCCGCCCCGCCGTCGTCGGCGCCCAAGCAAACCGGGGGACGAGGGGGCAACCGCGCCAAGGAGCGCGAGGCCTCCCCAGACCGCGCCGCCAAGCCCAGCAGCCCCAACAGCCGCCCCGGGCGCCCCAAGGCCGGCGGAGCCAAACCCGGGAAATCTGCCCCCAAGCGCGGTGGCGCCAAGATGGGCGGTCCCATGCCACGCGGCGGCCGCTGACACGACCCACACACGGTCCGACATGTGGGGCCTTGTCCCATCCGTCGGGCCGCGGACCGCAGGGGCACGTGCGTGCTGCTACACCAAAGGGATGGTGCATCGTGGTTGTGCTCTGCTGGCCGTCACCCTTCTGCTGACCGTCGCGTGCCCGGCCACACGGCAGGCAGATCCGGCCGGCGCCAATCAGCCCACCGACGACGACGACGACGACGACGACGTCTGCGCCGCCAACACCAACAAGGCCCTGCTCGGGGCGTCGGCGGTCTACTTCGGCACTCGCGCTCCGTCCCACGTCAGCCTGACGCCGGCCCAACAACGCGCCGTCGTCGGCGTCGGCCAGGGGCAAGCGCCGGGCTCCGTCTGCTCAGGCACCCTCATCAGCGACACCGTTGTGCTCACCGCCACCCACTGCACCGAGGGGTCGGCGGCCACCAGCTTCTACGTGACGTTCGGCAACGACGACTACCGGCCGGAGTTGGTCGTCGACGTCGTCGAAAAGACCGAGCACCCCGTCTTCGACATCGCCATGTTGCGCCTGGCCCGGCGCCCGGGCGACACCATCGACGTCACGCCCATCGCCGCCTTCGCCGGCACGCTCGGCTCGGCTGCCATCGGCGAGCTCTTTGAGCAGGCCGGTTTTGGACAAACCGAAAGTGGTGACAGCAACGGCCTCTTCTTCGTCGCCGAGCCGTTCGCGGGCTTCGAGGATGGCGGCTATTTGCAGGTCAATGGTGAGGGCCGCCACGGCGTCTGCTTCGGCGACTCCGGCGGCCCGTCGCTGCGCCAGACCGCCGAAGGCGATGTGCGCGTCATGGGAGCGCTGTCGTACGGCGACGAGAGCTGCACCGGCATCGACCGCTACACCCGCGTCGACCTCGTGCAGGATTGGATCGCCGACTTTGCCGGCCCCATCCCCGCCCCCGGCAGCGCCACCGCCGGCTGCGGCAGCATCACCGCCGCGGGTCGCTGCAATCCCGACGGCACCGTCGCCGAATTCTGCGACGCCGACGTGCTGGTGGTCGTCCCCTGCGCCGCCACCGAGGTCTGTGGCGACGACGCTGCTGGCAAGCGTTGCATCCCGGTCGCCGACGATCCCTGCGGCGGCGTGACCGCGTTTGGCTCCTGCGACGGGTCGGTGCTGAGTTTCTGTGACGCCGGCATCGTGCGCACCCGCGACTGCGATGCCTGTGGCGGCGAGGTCTGCGGCCTCGTTGACAACGTCGTTGGCCATGCCTGCTTCGATGACCCCTGCGGTGGCATCGACTACCTGGGCCAATGCGACGGCAACACCGCTCGCTGGTGCGACGCCGGGGTCCTCAAGGATCTGGATTGTGTCGCCGAGGGCGGCACCTGCGGCTTCGTCAGCGACGAGCTCGGCTTCTACTGCCAATGATGGTGGCGCGCCGAGGGCGTCGACAGCCCGGGCAGGTGGCGCTATGTCGGCAGACATGCTGCTTCCCCGTCTGGGCGTTAACGTCGACCACGTCGCCACCGTTCGTCAGGCGCGCCACGCCTCCTATCCAGACCCCGTCACCGCCGCCGCTTTGGCTGAGCTGGCAGGGGCCGCGCAAATCACCGTGCATCTGCGCGAAGACCGCCGGCATATCCAGGACCGCGACGTCCAACTGCTGCGGCAAACCTGCCAGACGCGCCTGAACCTCGAGATGGCGGCGACGCCGGAGATGATGCGCGTGGCTTTCGAGGTCCGCCCCGACATGGTCACGTTGGTGCCCGAACGTCGGCAGGAGGTCACCACCGAGGGTGGCCTCGACGTCATCGGCCAAAAAGACGCCCTCAAGCGCTTCATCGCCGACCTCAAGGGCGCCGAGCTGAAGGTGTCGCTCTTTGTCGACCCCGACGTCGAGCAGGTGCAGATGGCCGCGCGCGTGGGTGCTGATGCCATCGAGCTGCACACCGGCCGCTTCTGCGAAGCCAAGACCGCCGACGTCCGCAAGGACGAGCACCGCCGCCTCGTCGACGCCGCCAAGACGGCCGTCAAGGTCAAGCTCGCCTGCTACGCCGGCCACGGCATCCACTACGACAACGTCCACGACATCGCCTCCATCCTCGAGATCGAGGAACTCAACATCGGCCACTCGATTGTCGCCCGCGCCATCCTCGTCGGCATGGAGCGCGCCGTCGCCGACATGGCCCGGCTGGCCCGCGAAGCCCGCCAGGCGGCCCTGGCCGAGGCCCGGCGCTGAGCTCGGCGCAGCACTCGGCGATGCCCTCGGCGCGCGTCGCCGACGTGAACTTCGAGACGTTCCCCGACGGGAGCCGCTTCACGAACACGGTCGACCCGACGGCGTACCGGGTCGACAAGGCGGGCGGCGTCGCGTGGGTCGGCTCGGCCGCGGCGCCGGGCCCGCC
>CAJBHN010000857.1 GCA_903952805.1 uncultured Myxococcales bacterium
GTCGCCGGCGTCGGCAACAACGCCTTCGCCGTCGCCTTCACCGGGGTGTCGGTCGCCGGTACGCTGTACGACGACGAACTCACGTTTTCCCACGTCGAAAACATTGTCGTGGCCACCCTCGTCGAACATGGCGCCATCGTCGGTGGCGCGCTGTTGATCATCGCCTTGTTCATCGCCCGCCATGTGTTGACGGGGCTGCGCACCCTGCGAGCGATCGCGGCGGTGCCTGCGGTCATCGTCCTTGTCGGCGGCGACCTCGTGGACTTCGCCCTGGAAACCGGCGCCGGCATCGCGCTGATGGCCACCGCCCTGGCTTTGTGTGCCTCAATGGTGCCAACGCCGTCGGTTCGCTTGAAGTGGCCATTGGCGGTCGGGGTCGTCGTCATCGCCACTGTGTTGATGGCCGCTCATGGTCCCGGCGCCATCCGCGACTGGCGCTATCGTCTGGATCGCGTTCTCGCGGTAACGCCTCTCAAACACCGCACGGATCGGCTGTCTGCGGCGATGGCGGCCCGTCCGTTCGACGGCCACACCGCCAGCCTGCTCGCCACCGATGCCCGCCAACGACATCAGCCGACGGAAGCGCTGGCCTGGGCCAATCGGGCGCTGAACCTGTGGCCGACGCTGACGGCGGCCAACCTCGAAGCCGCCAGGGCCCTTGCGGCCACGGGTCACCTCGACCAGGCCATGCTGCAGTACCGGGCGGCCGCCCAGGGCGACGGCGGCAAGGGCAGCGCCGCCCTGGGCGAGGCCTTGGGCCGCACCAGCGACGTCGCCCTGCGGGAGCGCGCCCTGCCCGACACCCCCCATGCCCGCCACACCCTGTGCCGGCTCCTTGAGAAGGAGCGACGCCTCGACGACGCCATTGCCTGCGCCGACGTCCTCGCCGCCCGCGCCGACGCCACCGCCCTGCATCGCCTGGAGAGCCTGCGTCTGGCCCTGCTCCGCCCCACGCCCGATGACACCGACCTGCGTCGCCGTGTCGCCGAGGTCCTCGCCAGGGGCCTCCCCGACGGTGAAGTCGCCGTGCAGCTGGCGCAGGCGCTGTTGCACCTCGAAGGCCGGCCGGCGGCGCTGGCGACGTCCTCGACGTGGCTGGCGACCATGGGCGACGCCCGCCCCCTGCTGCAATGGCAACTCCACGAGCACAGCGCGGCAGGCAACCTGGACGACGCCCGAGCCACGTTGCAGCGGTTGCGACCGATGGCCCGCACTCCCGCCGATCGGGACCGCTTCGATCGCCTGGAGGCCGACCTGCATGGTCGTGCCGGTGACCACGGCCAGCGCCTGCTGGTCATCGAGCGCCTTGCCGCGCGCCATCCCGATGACATCGATTTGCTGGCCCAGCAGGGCCTGGCGGAGGTGGCGGCGGGGAGGACGAGCGGGGCCCTGCTGACCCTCAAGCGAATCCGCGAGATGAGCGGCAAGGGCCCCACGGTCAGGGCGTTTGAAAAAGCCATGGGAATGGACGCCCGGTGATCCAGCGCCGGGCCGGTTGAGGGCTTCTCGACCATGGTCGCTGCCGGTATGGAAACTCATGGCAACCGTTGTGCGTTGGATCCCCACGGCCATCACGCTCAGTTCATTGATCAGCGCGTCGTCGGCGTTGATCATGTTGGTGTTGGCGCCCACATCGTTGACCCGCGATGCGTTGGTTGCCGCCTGCATTGCCTGGTCGATGGCCGCCGATGGCCTCGACGGCCCACTCGCCCGCAAGCTCAACGCGCAGACGTCGCTTGGTGCCCACCTCGACAGCCTTGCTGACCTGACCGCCTTCGGCATCGTGCCAGCCATGTGGCTCATCGCACGCCACGGCATTGAGTACGGCGCCGTCGCCATTGGGCTGGGCATTCTGTGGGTCTGCGCCGCTGCCATCCGCCTGGCCCGCTTCGCCGAAGATGGCGTCGTCCCTGGTCCCCTCGGCATGAGCTTCAAAGGTGTGCCCACGCCCGTGGCCGCGGCCTGCGTGGTCACCGGCGTCGGCCTGGCCACGGTGGTGCAGCAGCCGGTCATCGAATTGGTGGTGCTCGGGGCGGGCGTGCTGTTGATGCCGTCGTCGCTGCCGTATCCAAAGGCAGGCATCGGCCGCTGGCCCTGGGTGGTGCTGGTGCCCATCGCCGTCGCGGTGCTGGCCCGCCACGCCGCGATGACGGGCTGACGCCCAGACGCAGACACCGCAACCACATGTCAGGGGATGTCGCGGGATGTCGCGAGATGTGGGGAGTGGTGGTGGCTGCGGCGAAGGCACACCGCTACAAGCCAGCATGCTGTTGGCCCTTGCCCCACTCGCCCTGCTGTTGATCGGCGCCACCCCTGCCGCGGGGGGAGCTCCAAAAGCCGCCGCCGCTGATGCCGCTCCGTCGATACCGTTTGAGCGCTACACGCTGAAAAACGGCCTCGAGGTCATCCTGCACCAGGACCCACGGGCGCCGCTGGTGGTCGTCGACGTTTGGTACCACGTCGGCAGCGGCAACGAGGTGCCAGGCAAGTCCGGCTTTGCCCACTTGTTTGAGCACATGATGTTTCAGGGCTCGGTGCACACCGGTCGCGATCAGCACTTCCAAATCCTGTCGAATGCTGGCGCCTCCAACATCAACGGCACCACGAACTCCGACCGCACCAACTACTTCGAGATCGTGCCCGAAAACGAACTCGAAACCGCGCTGTGGCTCGAGAGCGATCGGCTGGGCTTCCTGCTTCCCCTGCTCGATGACGCCCAGCTGAAAAACCAGATCGACGTCGTGCGCAACGAGCGGCGCCAGCGCTACGACAACGTCCCCTACGGCAAAGAACTCTTCGCCGTCGCCGCCGGCCTCTACCCCGAAGGCCACCCCTACCGGTACATGACGATCGGACGCCACGAAGACCTCGAAGCCGCCTCCGTCGACGACGTCAAAGCCTTCTTCAACACCTGGTACACGCCGCGCAACGCCACCCTCGTCGTCGCTGGCGACATCGACGTGCCGCGGACCAGGGCGCTGGTCGAGACATATTTCGGCGGCCTCGGCACCGGTGGCAAGGGCAAGACCCTGGCGCCCAGCAAGACCGCCCCAAAGATGCCAGCGCTGACCAAGACCTCACGCACGACGCTGGAGGATCCCTTCGCCCGCCTGCCCCGGGTCCAATACGCGTGGCACAGCGGCAAATTCTTCAGCGACGAAGACATCGACCTCGACGTGCTGTCGATGATCCTCGGCGCCGATGGCTGGGGCCGCCTGTACCAGCGGCTGGTGGTGCAAGAGCAGCTCGCCCAGTCCGTCGACGTCAGCGAAAACAGTCGGGGCTGGTCGTCGAGCTTCCACGTCACCGCCACCCTCAAGCCAAGCAGCGACCTGGCCAAAGTCGAGAAGATCATCGGCGAGGAACTCGCGCGCCTCATCAAGGAAGGCCCGTCGCCGGCCGAATTGCTGCGGGCCAAAAACGGCCTGGAGGCCTCGATGATTTTTCCCCTCGACGAACTGCTGGCTCGGGCCGAACGGCTCCAATCCCACAACCACTACACGGGTGACCCGGGCTCGATGCCAGCGCTGCTGGCCCGCTACCGCAAGACGACCACCACCGGCCTGCAGAAGACCGCCAAACGGGTTCTGGGGCGTCCCCGGATCGAGGTCGTGACGATGCCGGCCCCGGCCACTCCCGCACCGCCTGGACCCCTTGCGCCCCCTCCATCCCTGCCCACACCACCCAAGCCCGCGATCGTCGGAGGTGGCCAATGACCACGACCCCCATCAGCCTCGCCATGGCCGCCCTGCTGTCGGCGGCCCCGCCAGCACCGTCAGCGCCGACGACGACGACGACCACGACCACGGCCCCGGCAACGACCA
>CAJBHN010000858.1 GCA_903952805.1 uncultured Myxococcales bacterium
CGACCACGACGACGACCACGGCGTCGACACCGACTGCCGAAGCAGCGCCGACCGTCGACGAAGCACCAGCCCTGCTGCCCGCCACCCTCGATCCGGCCATGCAGGCGGCCATCGAAGCCCTCGTCGACAAGAAGCTCGAGGAACGCCTCGACGAGAAGAAGAGCCAGGGCTTCTTTGACAGCGCGCCCCTGCCCGTGAGCCTCACCTGGCGCGGCGACTTCTTCACCAAGATGCTCGTCCGCAACAATCAAAGCGGCGGCTGCGTCAGCTACGGCAATCCTTCTCCCGAGGGCGACAACTTCTCCGGCGACAACGGCATCTGCTCTGAGTTGGGGCTGACCGTCACCGGTCGCGTCAGCGACCGCGTCGAGGCCGGCGCTCGGCTGCAGACCCGCTTTGGCGCCCAATGGGCCGACTGGTACGAAAACGGCGACGAACGCGACACCGCCGACGGCTCCGGCGAATCGCTGGGCCAAAACCACGGGGCGTATTTGCAGCTGCGCGGCATCTACCTGCGCGTGGCGCCACCGATTCCGACGGTGAAATACGTCCACTTCGGCGCCAGCGACCTCAGCATGTTCAACGCCTGGACCATCGGCAAAGCCCGCTACATCGACCGCGACAATGGCCGCGGCATCTTCATCGAAGGCAGCTTCGGCGAAGCGCTGAGCTATACGTTCGCTCGCGTCGCCCTGCCCAAGCTCTTTGCGGGTCCCGGCTACACCACCGGCATTGCCGACCCCATCGTCGAGAATCCGTTTTGGCAGCGCGACGCCGCCTGGGCCTACAAGCTTAAAAGCGAATGGGAGTGGTTCAAGGTCGAACAGATCACCAGCTACGTCATCGACGAAGAAGCCGACCAGGACGACCCCGACGCCCTCGGCTCCACCAACGCCATCGACGCCAGAGACGGCGCCGTCACCACCAATGCCCGCTACCAAAATGCCAACAGCACCCTCGAGGTGACGAGCAACGCCATCGATTGGCTCGGCGTCAAGCTGATGGGCGCGTACTCCTACTCCAAGACCGACGACCGCCTGGTGTTCAACTCGGTGTCGGGAGCCCAGGGCTTCACCCCGGTGCCCATGGGCGAGCACCATGGCTACGCCGCCATCGCCCGCTTCGAACTCTTCGATCCCGTCGACGCCGACCTCGACTTCCAGTTCGAGTACTTCAACATCGGCAAGGATTGGGTCTCGGTCTTTGGCGCCCGCCGCGAGCAGGACCTGTTGTTGACCGACGGCTTCGTCGACGGCCAGGTGGCCACCCTCAACGTCGCCAATGAGTTCCAGGATTTCAGCGATCCATTCTACGAGCCCATCATCGGCTGGCACGGCGCCACCGGCGTCGTCACGTGGAGCCCGGGGGCCCTGGAAGTGGCCGGCGAGGGCACGTTCATCGAGTACAACACCGACACCGGCAACACGCCGCTCGACACCGACAAGGTGTACCCGGACTTCCTCTACACCGACGGCATGACCGACACCGAGCTGTTCAGCTTCGCCAACACCAACGACCGCGGACGCGATCCGCGCAGCGTCTACCACCAGTTCCAGAACCGCTCGACGTTCATCGGCGTCGCCAAGGGCGCCTACACCTTCGACGTCTGGAAGACCGTGACGGTGCGGGCCCGCCACAAGACCATCGTCGACAACGACCTGCGCAACCCCGCCATCACCGGCGACGACGACTACGCCGGTATTTTGCTCTTCAACCGGGTCAGCATCGAAGCCCCCATCACCGACGAATTCTCCGCCGCCATCGGTGGGCAATACGATTATTGGATGGAGCAGAAGCGTTCGGGCGAAGTCGTCGCCGGCGTCGCCAACTACCCCGACTACACGACGGCCCGGGGCAAGGTGTTCACCGACCTGCGCTACACCTTTGGCGGCATCAGCCTCTGGTATCACCTCGAGTATCTGAACAAGGACCTCAACGCCTCCGACGACCGCCTCGACCAACGCAGCCAGCACATCATCCGCTCGCTGGCGATGCTGTCGGCGTCGTTCTGAGCGTCACGTGGATCGTGGCTGAACTGGACATCTGTTCACCTTGTCAGCTAGGGTCGCGCCATGAAGGTGCGTGTCATCGGAATCGACCCCGGCAGCCGCAAGACTGGATGGGGAGTCGTCGACGTCGATGGCAGCCGCGTCACCCACGTCGATAACGGCGTGCTGATGCTTGACGACGACCGCGACCTCACCATCCGGCTCACCGACCTCGCCCACCGCCTCAACGACATCATCACGACCTATCGGCCCGAACGCGCGGCCGTCGAGGACGTCTTTGTGCAGAAGGGCGCTCGCTCGGCGTTGATCCTCGGCCAGGCCCGCGGCTGCGCCTTGACCACCCTGGGCCTGCGGGGACTGCCGGTCACGTCGTACACGACGTCGATGGTCAAGCAGCGGGTCACCGGCGGCGGCCGCGCTGGCAAGGAGCAGGTGGCGGCGATGGTCACCGCGCTGCTGGGCCTGCCCGAGCACCCCTTTGAAGACGCCGCCGACGCCCTCGCTGTCGCCCTGTGCGCCGCCTTCGACGGCCCCCTGCCGCTGCTGCGCGGCTCGATGCCCCTGCCCACCGTTCGCCCCAAGGCCCGGGGTCGCGATGCGCTGCACGCGCTCGCCGTCGCCCAGGGCAAGGCCCTCTGACTCCCTGACCAGGACACCGCGATGATTGGTTACCTCGCCGGCACCGTGCAGTTCTCCGACCTCGATGCGGTCTGCCTCAACGTCGCTGGCGTCGGCTACCGGCTGCTGATGCCCCTGCCCGACCTCGCGCGCCTGTCCAAAAACGGCACCGCCGCCGAGGTCTACGTCCACACCCACGTCCGCGAGGACGCCATCGTGCTCTACGGCTTCTCCAGCCGCGACAGCCTGTCGCTGTTTGAAAAGCTGACGGGCGTCTCGGGGGTCGGGCCCCGCACGGCGCTGGCCCTGTTGTCGGGCCTGGACCCAGACACGCTGGTGCGCTGCATCGCCGAGGGTGACGAGGCCCGCCTCACCAAGATCCCCGGCGTCGGCAAAAAGACGGCCCAGCGCATCATCCTGGAGCTCGGCGACAAGCTCGCCAAGCAGTCGCTGTCGTCGGGCATTGTTGGCGGCCCCATGGCGGGTCCCCTCGACGACCTGCGCTCAGCGTTGGCCAACCTGGGCTACAAGACGCCGCAAATCGATCGGGCACTGCAGAAGCTCAAACCGCTGGTCGAAGCCGGCACGACCGACCTGTCGACGCTGGTGCGCGAAGCCCTCAAGCAGATGTAGCTCGCTCACCCCAGCATGGGCTTGACGATGACGAAGTAGGCCAAGACCCACGGCGCCACGAAGAAGACGGCGTCGACGCGGTCGAGCATGCCGCCGTGGCCGGGGATGAGGTTGCCGGAGTCTTTGACGTCGTAGGCCCTCTTCCACAGGCTTTCGCACAGGTCGCCGATGGGGCCGAGAAACGTCATCGGGATGGACAGGATGACAATGTCCGTCGTCGTCAACGGCGCAAACGTGTCGGGGAAAATGGCCCGGCCGGCCAACAGAAATACCGGAGGACCAAACATGCCGCCGACGAAGCCTTCCCAGGTTTTTTTGGGCGAGATGGCGCCGGCCATCTTGTGTTTGCCCAGGAAGCGGCCCGCGAAGTAGGCGGTGGTGTCGTTGGACCAGGTGCCCACCATGGCGACCAGGAGGAAGCAGGCCGCGGCCGCCGACGGATACGACGAGCCGAGGGTGTCGCCGAGGTCGCGCAGGCGGCCCAGGCTGATCATGCCGGGCGCGATCCACAGCAACGAGAAGATCAGCAGGCCCATGGAGCGAAACGCGACCTGCAGGTCGGCGCCGGGGCGCAGCACAAACAACGACGCCAGCAGCACAAACGCCACCTGGAGGGCCATGATGAGGCCAAGGGCGTCGTTGGTGACCATGCCCACCCAGGTCACGCCCAGGCCGGTCACCAGCAGCAGCACGCGGGCCAGCCAATCACCCTTGGCCACGACGGCGCCGAACTCAAAGAACGAGGCCCCGGCCGCCACCAGGGCCAGGCCGCGCGCCCACCAACCGCCGGCGGCGAAGCAGGCGATGATGGTGGGAAGAAGGACGGCGGTGGACGCCAAGCGCAACTGAAGATTGCTCACAGGCTAGGCTCCTCGGGGTGTCGTCGACGATTTTGCGGGGCCGGCCTTGAGTTGGGCGGAGGTCTTGCCAAAGCGCCGCTCCCGTTGGCCAAAGGTGGCGAGGGCCTGAGTGAGGTCGGCACGGGTGAATTCGGGCCAGGCCGTGTCGGTCACGTACAGCTCGGCATACGCGATCTGCCACAGCAGAAAGTTCGAGACGCGCATCTCGCCGCTGGTGCGAATGACGAGGTCGGGGTCGGGCATGCCGGCGGTCTCGAGGCGGGCGGCGAAGGCTTTGTCGTCGATGGCGTCGACGGCGATGACGCCGGCCTTGACGTCCATCGCCAGTTGCTTGGCCGCGGCGACGATCTCGTCGCGGGAGCCGTAGCTCAACGCGAGCGTGAGCTGCATGCCCGTCTCGTGGGCCGTGGCCATCTTGGTGGCCTCCAACAACGTGCGCACCACAAACGGCAAGCGGGCGGTGTCGCCGATCGAGGCCAGGCGCACGCCGTTTTTCTTCAGCGTCGGCAGCTCGTCGCCCAGGTAGACCCGCAACAGGTCCATCAAGCCCTCGACCTCGTCCTTGGGCCGCGACCAGTTCTCCGACGAAAACGAGTAGAGCGTCAGGTACTTCACGCCCAGCTCGCGACAGGCCGTGGTGATGTCGCGCACCGTGGCGGCGCCGCGCTTGTGACCTTCGAGCCGAGGCAATCCTTGCTGCTCGGCCCAGCGCCCGTTGCCGTCCATGATGATGGCAATGTGGGTGGGGACGCGGACGGCGGTCATCCGGCCTTGTTCGCCCACGCATCCGACCTCGTCAACGCCACCAGCCCCGGACCGGCGGGCCGGGGTGCCCGCGCCGATTTCACTTGACAAAGCTCCAAGCGTAGAGGCACCCATCAGTCGTGCGCGTCATTCTCATTCACGGCATGGGCCGCACCAGCGTTTCCCTGGCCCTGCTCGCCGCCCGCCTGCGGGATGCCGGTCACACCACCAGCAGCTTTGGCTACTTCGTCAGCCGCGACGCCCTTGATGTCATCGCCACCCGCTTCGTCGACCACGTCGCCCGCACCGGCGGCGCCGGCGGCACCGACGACGCCGACGGCTTCGCCATCGTTGGTCACTCCCTCGGCACGGTCGTGACGCGCATGGTGCTTGACCGGCTGCCGGGACTGCGCCGGATCGTCATGCTGGCGCCGCCCAACCAGCCCCCGGCCCTGGCACGCCTGCTCCAACACAACGTCGTTTTTCGAGCCCTGACGCGCGACGCCGGTCGGCGGCTGGCCGACGGCGACGGCTTCTACCACGCGCTGCCGGTGCCGACGCTGCCGACGCTGGTCATCGCCGGCACCGGCGGCCCCCGCTTTGCTCGTTCCCCCTGGCAGGGGGCAGCCAACGACGGCGTCGTCAGCGTCGACGAGACCCGCCTGGCGGGCCCCGCCTGCGAGCACGTCGAGGTCGCCGCCGTCCACACGCTGATCATGAACAGCGCCGAGGTCACCCGGCTGACGTTGCGCTTCCTGTCCTCCGAACCATAATCTCTCACCTACATAACCACCAACATAGCACATGCACAAAGAAGGGCCTTGAACGGATGTATAGGTGAGGGATAGCTGTGCCCATGCTCTCGCACCTGACCGTCAAGAACCTCGCTTTGATCGACCACGTCGAGCTGTCGTTTGCGCCGGGCCTCACGGTGCTGACGGGCGAGACGGGCGCCGGCAAATCCATCCTGGTAGAGGCGCTGCTGCTGTTGCTGGGACAGCGGGCCTCCGCCGACGTCGTGCGCCAGGGGGCCAGCGAAGGCATTGTCGAGGCCGTCTGGCACCTGCCCGCAGGCAGCGTCGCCACCGACGTGCAGCGAGCCCTCGACGACGCCGGCCTGCCACCGTTGGAGGACGGTCAGCTGGTGCTGCGCCGGGTGGTGTCGCGCGAAGGGCGCCACAAGCAGCAGGTCAACGGCGCCTTGTGCACCGTCACCCAACTCAAAGCCGTCGCCGAAAACCTGGTGGACTTCACCGGCCAGCACGCCCACCAACAATTGGTTCGCCACGACGCCGCCCTGCCCCTGGTCGACGGCTTCGCCGGCCACGACGACGACGTCACGGCCATGGCCGACGCCTGGCGCTCAGCCCGATCGCTGGCCAGCGAGCTTGGCGAGCTGCGCACCAGGGAGGCCGAGAAGGAGCGCCGCCTCGACGTCATCCGCTTCTACCTCGACGAGATCGAGAGCCTGCATCCCCAGCCCGGCGAAGACGCGTCGCTGGAAAGCGAGCGCCGACGTTTGCTGAACGCCGGCAAGCTGCGCGACGCCGTCGCCGAAGCCAGCGCTCTCATCACCGACGGCGACAACGACGCCCTCACCAAGGTGCAACAGGCCCAGCAAGCCCTGCGCCGCGCCGCCCGCGATGACGACAGCCTGCGGGAATTGGCCGACAGTCTGGAGAGCGCCATCGCCGTCCTCGACGACGTCGCTCGCGACCTCGCCCGCCGCGCCGACGCTGACGTCGACCCTGCCCGGCTGGAGCGCGTGGAGGACCGCCTCGACGCGCTGAAGAAGGTCATGAAAAAACATGGCGGGGATCTCGACGCCGTGTTGCGGGCCCAGGCCGAGCTGCAAGCCGAGCGCTCGCTGCTGCAGGATGCCACCGAGCGCATCGCCGCCCTCGAACGTGACGTCGCCGCCGCCGTCGTCGCTGCTGCCGCCATCGCCGACCGCCTCAGCACCGCCCGCACCGCGGCCGCCGTCGAGCTTGGGCGCGCCATTGAAGCCGAATTGCCCGCGCTGGGCATGCAAAATGCGCGCATCGTGGTGGTGGTGGAAGCGCTGATGGCCGGCGAAGCCGCGCTGCGGGCAAGCGACGGTCGGGCCCTGACGGCGACGGGCGCCGACCAGGTTGAGATCCGGTTTTCGGCCAACGCCGGCGAGGCCCCCACGACGCTGTCCAAGGTCGCCTCGGGCGGCGAGTTGTCGCGGGTGCTGTTGGCGGTGAAGAGAGTGCTGCTGGACAGGGACCCCGTCCCCGTCAGCGTCTTTGACGAGGTCGACGCCGGCGTCGGCGGCGCCATCGGCGAGGCCATCGGCGAGAAGCTGGAGGCGATCGCCGGCCAGAAGCGCCAGGTGCTGTGCATCACCCACCTGCCGCAGATCGCCTGCCGTGGCGAACACCACCTGGTCGTCAGCAAGGATGTACGTGAAGGTCGCACCGTCTCCCACGTCCGCCTGATCGACGACGCCGCCCGGGAGGGTGAATTGGCCCGCATGCTGGGGGGACGTGAAATCACGGCCACGACCCTGTCCCACGCCCGTGAGATGCTGACCCATGCCCGCGAGGCCCGCGCCCGGCGAGCGGCCGGCGTGCCCACCCCGGTCACCGGGCCGGCCCGGCCGGGGAGCGAGCCTGCGACCGACAAGCCAAGCCGGTCCAGGAAGGCCGCCGCTCGCGCCGCCGACGCCTGAGCGCCGGATTGCGGGCCAGGACGCGGCGGTTCACAACGGCGTGTGCCCTGGTTGCTGCTGGATACCGCCATGCCCCGTGCCGTCGTCGCTGTCGTCGGCGACGGCAGCGTCGTCGGCCCCATCCTGGCCGAACTCCATCTCGATGACACAAGACGCCACGCCGAG
>CAJBHN010000859.1 GCA_903952805.1 uncultured Myxococcales bacterium
AGCCGTGTTCGATGTGGCTCTTGGCGAGGTCCTTACAGTTCATGAGCAGCCGCCCGTACCCATCCTTCTTGCTGTCGGTCTCGCAATGCCAGACGCCTTTTTGGGCATGTTTGGTGGCGAGCTTGGCGATGACCCACATCTCTTTTTCGGTCCAGCCACCCCAGCTGTGCACGGCGCCGAAGGACTCCAGCGTATTGAAGCCGGCGAGGCGACTCTGGCTGCCCTTGAACGGCCCCGACAGAGGCTTGAACGAGTCACCGTCGTTGAAATACACGGGCGTTGCCCGGCCATTGATGAAGACCTTGGAGGCGGGTTCGGCGCTGGCGGTGGCGGCGGCGATGAGACTGACGACGGCGAGGACGACGGCGATACGCATCCCCCGAGGAAACGGGCTTGGTCGCCGGGTGTCAACCGTCGATCTTTGGCGACCGTCGACGCCCCTGTGGCAGCGGCGTGGGCTG
Organism: uncultured Myxococcales bacterium; assembly: GCA_903952805.1. Classification (GTDB taxonomy): domain Bacteria; phylum Myxococcota; class UBA727; order UBA727; family VGSZ01; genus VGSZ01. The sequence continues at coordinate 462 of CAJBHN010000859.1, forward strand.
AAGCCTCGGAAAATCAGCCCTTTTTTGAGGTGGGCCTGGACCCTACATGTGGGGCCAGGGGCGCGGTCGAACGTCATCCCTCGTCGAGGGTGGAGACCGCGATGGCGGCGGCGCGCCCCTTGACCCGGATCTCGCCGACGGAGCGCAGCGCTGGCAGGAGCAGGGCGTTGCTGCTGACGGCCGCGACGATGGCGTCGCTGGAGATGAGCACCCCCAGCTGATGGTCTTTGGTGGCGCTCTCGAGGCGGGCCGCGACGTTCACGGCGTCACCGATGACGGTGTACTGGGCGCGCTCGGCGGTGCCGATGTTGCCGGCAATGACGTCGCCGACGTGGACGCCGACGCCGTGGGCGAGGGGCTGCAGGCCACGACGACCCCGTTCACCGTTGAGGGCGATGAGTGCGGCCTGCAGGCCGGCGGCGGCGCGGATGGCGCGGGCGGCGTCGTCGTCTCTCGCGGTGGGGGCACCAAACACGGCCATGATGGAGTCGCCGATGTATTTGTCGACGACGCCTCCCTCGGCGCGGATGACCTGCACCATATGCTCGAAGTACTCGTTGAGTTCGCGCACCAGTGCTTCGGGGTCGGCGCTCTCGCTCTTGCTCGTGAAGCCGCGCAAGTCGGTGAACACGATGGCCACGCGCTGACGGGTGCCGCCCAGCCGCACGACGTCGCTGGCCATGGCGTGCTCGGCGACCTCTGACGACACATAGGCGCCCAGCGTGTGGCGGGCGCGCTCAAACAGCAGGGTCTGGCGAGCGACGGCGATGGCGACGGCCTGCGATCGTTGGGCGGCCACCACGGCGATGGCGGTGGCGGCGGCCACCAGGATGGCGCCGATCAGCACATGGACCGGGCCGTCGACACTGAGGCTCGGGTTGACGGCGCGATCGAGCAGGTGGACCCCCACCAGCGTCGCCATCGCTGCCACACCACCGCCGACGGCCGAGCGGCGCGACAGTCGAATGCCGGCGCCAGCGACGGCGATGTAGAGCATCGGAAAGCCGGTCACGTGCATGATGCCGATGAAGTCCGACGGCGGCACCAGGATGACGGCGACGCCGAGCAGCGCGGCAAACGACACGTCGACCAGGACCGACACGAGGCCAAACAGCGGCGACATCGCGCGGGGGCGGCGCACCATCCACAGCATGAAGAGCGACACCAGCAGGGCGACGACAGCCACGATCTCGACGCTGACGAGGGCACCTCGATCGACATCCAGCAACGAGATCAGGGGCCAGACCAGCGCCACGGCGGCGAAGATGCCGGCCCGCACGAGGCTGTGGCTACGCTCGCCATCCAGGGCGACGTCGGCGACGACCTGTTGCACGACGACGGCCGCGCGGCTTCCGCCAGAGGTCAAGGCCGTTGGTGGTGCAGGGCGCGGTGGGTCCATCGTCGTCACGCAGACCAGCGTGTCGCAGGCATGCCACCTTCGCCAGAAATCAGCCTGAATGAAACAGATTTCCCGTGTAAATCCAGATATTTGCGTTGCAGGCTCCTCGGTGCCCGCCGAAACAGCATGCAGATGGGTTCACGGCGCCAGGCGCAGTACCCTGGCTTCGCCCAGGTGCCCGGTGGGGAGGCTGCCACCGGCCATCAGCGCCGCATCGTCGCCGAGGGCGGTGAAGCTGAACGAAAATGTCGCCGCCGGCAGCGTCGCCGCCATCGACACGGGCCGACCATCGCCATCGACGCCTTCGCAGCTCGACAAGGCGCCATCGTCGCCCAGGCCGCCGCAGACCACGACGCCGCAGCCGAGGGCCAGCGTCCGGCCACTGTGGCGGCCGCCGTCGAGGATGCCCGTGCTGGTGAAGCCCGCCGCCGTCGTGGGTAACCGCTGGATGTCACGCAGCAATCCACTGCCGATGCCACCCATCAGCAGCGCGCCGCCGTCGGGCAGGGCGGCGGCCATCGCCTGGCGTCGGGCACCGGGCAGCCCTGGGCCCTCGACGGCGCTCAAGCCATCCGCCGCGATGAAGGTCGTCGTCGCGATGGCACTCGTGAAAAAGCCGCCGGCGACGAAGATGCGGCCGTCGGCGAGGGTGACCGCGCTGTGCAGCCGGCGATTGGCGCCCACCGACACACCGGCCGGAACCGTGACGCTGCCGTCGCCCGTAACGACGACCACCGAGGTGGGGATGCTCACCGTGTTGTCGCCGCCAAAGAAGATGGCGCCGCCGTCGTTCAGCGGCAGCCCCGTCAGGCCGGCGCGGGGGGCGTCGAGGGGGTCGAGGCGGGTCCAGCTCGTCCCGTCAAAGCGTTCGATGGTGTCGAGGTGGCCGTTGCCGAAGCCGCCAGCGACGACGACGCTGCCATCGGCCAAC
>CAJBHN010000860.1 GCA_903952805.1 uncultured Myxococcales bacterium
CGCGAATTCGCCGTTGGTGACCGGAATGTTGGTGAGCGTGAAGCGGCAGTCGACCGGCGTGGTCGGCACCGGCTGCAACGCAGCGGGGGCCACGCCGAACTCGAAGTCGACCAGGCCGGTGACGAGGGCACCGTCGAGCTCGAGCTTGCCGGCGTAGGGGATGACGACGCCAGTGGGCCCGCCGAGGGCGGCCTGGGCCGACGCCCCCCACAGACCGACCAGCGCCGCGACCAGCGAGAACGAAACGAGGCCGACGTGGTTCTTCATCAAAAACCGTAGGCGGCTCGACGTCGCTGCACAATGGCGCATGCGTCGAGGTCAAAGATCCACCCGGTCGGCGTGCTTGGCGAAGGAGCGGCTGACGACGGCATGACGTCGGCATGACGTCGACGACGGACTACCGGGTCAACCGGGCGCAGAGAATGCCAATCGCGGTGGCAGGGGCCGCGTCGCACTCACCAAACCAGGCGTTCACCTGGGGAACACTCGTCGTGACCTTTTTCAAACCGTTGCATGAAACGCCGCCGCTGATGGCGACGAACCCAGCGTCACATGAGCAGGTGAGGGTATTGGCGCAATTCTTTTGGACCAACCCCACGGAGACGCCACCGGTGACGACGAGGTTGCCTGTTACGGTTGTCGGCCCTGCACTCAGCGCCCCGATGTTGCCGCTTGCTGACACGATGCTGCCCGCACTCAACGCCCCGGTCACCGCGAAATCACCGACGCCGCTCGTCGCCGCCGCCACGACCGGCGTCACCCGCTGCTTGCCGAGCAGGACGAGGGTTCCGCCTGCGCGGGCCACGCGCACCTCCAGGTGGACGTCCTTGCCCTTCACGCACGATTCCTTGTCGATTGGAATGACGATGGAGACCGCGAATTCGCCGTTGGTGACCGAAATGCCGGGGAGCGTGAAGCGGCAGTCGACCGGCGTGGTCGGCACCGGCTGCAACGCAGCGGGGGCCACGCCGAACTCGAAGTCGACCAGGCCGGTGACGAGGGCGCCGTCGAGCTCGAGCTTGCCGGCGTAGGGGATGACGACGCCATCGGGCCCACCGAGGGCGGCGTGGGCCGACTGGGACCATGAGCCGGCAGTCGCCGCGAGAAGGAAAATGCCGGCGAGGTGGTGGAGCGTCTTCATGTGGGCCTGCCTATGCCATGTGATGGGCAAGTGAAGCCTTGCAGACTGCTCATGAGCCGGGAAGCGGCTTCGGCGTCGACGACGCGCTGGCGTGTCAGCGGGGTCGTCAGCGCAAAAACGGGCTGCTGTTCAACCAGGCGTCGTCGGGAAACCAGGAAAACACCAGCGTGCCCTGCTGCACCAGATCGATGACGTCGGCGGACCGACTCGCCGCGATGGCCGGGCAGCCGTTGCTGCGGCCGAGGTAGCCGTTGTCGTCGACGAAGGCGTCTTCGGCGTAGCTGGCGCCGTGCATGACGATGAAGCGATTGCGCATCTGGTCGTTGCTGTCTTCGAGACCGTCGAGGCGCAGGCTGTAGCCGTTGCTGCCCTCATAGGTCTCGGCGGTGCGCGACAAACCCAGGCTCGACATGTTGGAGTCGGGGGTGTTGGAAAACGTGTTGGCCATGGCGGGGTCGGTGTCGCTGGCGGAGCCGATGCCGTGGGTGACGCGGTCTTGCACCAACAGTTCACCGGTGTCGACGTCGACAATCCACAGGCGCTCCTCGGTGGAGGGGCGAGAGAAGTCGATGACGGAAAACACCGGGCTGTCGGTCAGGCCCTGGCCTCGGGCGTTTTCGAAGGCGCGCATGGCCAACGACGCCACCTCGGCCGACACGCCCGCCGCCACCAACGCCGCCTGCCCGGGACCACCCGTGCTCGGCGTGAAGGTGAAGCGGGCGGCGAAGGCGCCGGCGCCGACGACGCCGTCAGCCCGTACGAAGCTGTCGAGCGCGACCCAGGCCGTGCCCCCGTCGGCAAAGAACGAACTGGTGCCCCGGTCGCCGCGCTCCAGGCAGGCGTTGCTGTCGAGTGCCGACAAGATGTGGACGTCGACGTCGGTGCTGCCGGCGTTTTCGAGGGCATCGTCGAGCTCAACGTCAAGCACGCCGGGCCCCGGCAGCGTCACTTGAAACAGGCGCTCGGGGCCCGATTCGTTTTGGGTGCCGCGCGAGTAGCGGTCGAAGCGCTCGCTGCCACCGATGGTGCTGCCCGACGCCGTGTGGGGCAACGCATTTACGCAGACGACGTCGACGGGGCAGGCCGGTTCGCCTTCGCCCTCGCCCTCGCCTTCGCCTTCGCCTTCGCCTTCGCCTTCGCCCTCGCCTTCGCCTTCGCCGCGTTCAACGATGACCGAGGGAGGGGGCAGGCCACACGCGCTGACGAGCAGCGTGATCACCAGCGAGGCCACCAGCGAGGCCGGTGTCGTGGTCGATGGCGGGGTCGATGATGGGGTCAGCAGCGAAGGCAGCGTGCGCAGCATGGGCGCAGTGGAGCATGGGGCCTGGCAGACGTCGAGACGGTCGGCGGCCGCAGCGCCGGCGACGACCATGGTGACGACAGGGGCGCCGACCTCAGTGGGCGACAAACCAGGCCGGCACGTCGCTGACGGCGTCGGCGAGCCATTCGTGGGCCTGCGTCGCGCCCAACACCGTGCGGACCTCGACGCCATCGTCCTGCAACGCGTCGCGATAGAGCTCCATGATGGCCGGCGTCACCACGAGGTCGGCCTGGCCATGGAGAAACAGCGTCGGCGCATGATCCGCCGGCAACGACGACGGCAGCAGACAAATCGACGAGCAGGTCGCGTAGCCCCCCGAATGGATGGCCAGGGCCCGAAAGCGTCCCGCGTAGCTGACGGCCATGCGGCTGGTCATGAAGCCACCGCTGCTGATCCCCGTGGCATACAATCGCTCGCTGTCGAGGGGCCCAAAGACGCCAGCGACGTCGGCGAAGGCGTCAAACAATCCCAGCATCAACAGGTCGTCGCTGGAGCCCTCCCACAGCAGGGACACCGGCGGCACGTTGGTCTGCCACGACGTCGTCCCCTGTCCGAGCACCTCGGGAGCCACCACCGCGAACCCCGCGTCGAGCAAGGCCTTGATCGTGCGGGCGAGCTGGAGCTGACCCGAGGCATCGCCAGCCTCGCCGTGAAACGCGAACTCCGACGACGACAACGACCCCTGAAAAAACACCACCGTCGGCCACCCCGCCGTCGGCGGCGTCCCCCCGGGCACGGCGAAGTGGACGTCGCGGCTGGTGCCAAAGCCCGTGTCGATGCTCGTCGTCTGATGGGGACAGTCGACGGTGTCGCCGTCGTCGGTACAGACGCTGACGACAGGCGCCTCGCCTTCGCCCTCGCCTTCGCCTTCGCCCTCGCCTTCGCCCTCCCCTTCGCCCTCGCCCTCGCCTTCGCCTTCGCCTTCAGCGCTGACGGCGAGGGGAGCGGGCGTACAGGCGACGACGACAGCGAGTCCGGCGGCGATGGCGGGTATCAAGGGCAGACTCGAACGCATCACGGGCACCTGGGGCTTGGGAAAGCAGAGCCACGGCGCGGCTGCCAGATGGTCCTGAGTCGGCGTCTTGTTGAAACAACGCTACGGGCTCAGCCGCCGTCGTCCACCCCATTTGCGGGGGCAGTTCCCGCAATGACGCACAGCGGCACATATGCAGCGCAGCCAACGTTTTTCCCGGAGCAGCATCAATGCTACTCACGGTTCGCCTGCTGTTTCGCCCGAGCCTTTTGCGGCGCGAGCCACAAGAAGATCAGAACCTTCCGGAGTTCACGTGTCCAAGCTCTCTCGACGTACTTTCGCCGCTGGTGTGTCATCACTGATGGCCGCGTTGACGTTTTCGCTCGGCGCTCGCGCTGGCGGCGAGGTCGTCGTCAAGCTGGCGACGGTGGCCCCCGAAGGCAGCCCCTGGGCTGTGACCCTTGAGGATTTCAAGAAGCGGGCGGAGGCCGCAGCGCCCGGCAAAGTGAAAGTGAAGCTCTTTTTGGGCGGCAAGCTCGGCGACGAAAACGAAACGGTCCAGGCCGTGAAGCGCGGTCAAATCCAGGCCGTCGGGGCGACCACCGGGGCCATGGCCAGCCAGGTCCCCGAGTTCAATGTGTTGGAGCTGCCCTATCTTTTCAATTCATATGCTGAAGTCGACGACATTACAGAAAATGTCGTCAAAGATGATATCGTCAAAGCTTGCTCTGCCAAGGGCCTGGTGTTTGGCTTCTGGAGCGAAAACGGCTTTCGCGGTTTCGGCGGCAAGTTCGGCGTCAAGACCCCGGTCGACCTGAAGGGGCGCAAGATGCGCTCCCAGGAAAACCCGATCCACCTCGCCATGTACCGAGACCTCGGGGCTTCGCCCGTGCCCATCCCCACCACCGAAGCGCTGACTTCGCTGCAGACGGGCGTGGTCGATGGCTACGATCAGGCACCGCTCTATTTGTTCGCCGCATCGTGGTATACGGCGTCGACCCACTTCACAGTAAGTGACCACATCTATCAGGGTGCTGCTATCATTTACAACAAAGAGCAGTGGGACACCTGGCCGGCGGACGTCCAGGCGGCGTTGACGGCGGCGGGGGCTGCGGTGCAATCGGAACTGAAGGCCCAGGTGCGGGCGATGAACCCCCTGCTGCTGGAGAACCTGAAGAGCGCGGGTCTGACGGTGGCGACGTTGACGGCGGCAGAAAAGGCGCCATTTCAAGCCATCGCCCAAAAGACTCGCAAGGAATACATGGCCAAGGCCAGCGCCAGCGAGAAGGCCTTGTATGGAAAGATCACCAAGGCTCTCGACAACAAGCGGAAGTAGCGTCGCCGCACCGCTGCTGACGGCGCCGTGATCCGGCGCCGTTTTCGTCTGTGGCGCTGCCTCACGACGCCAGCGACGACGACAGCGACGACAGCGACGACAGCGACGACCACGACGACGCCAACGACACAGGACCAAGCACGTGACGATGCCCGCACCCGACTCGCAGCCCGGCACCAGCCTCGACGACCGGCTCTACCGCATCGAACGGGGGCTGACGGTGGCGTCGACGGGCGTCATGGGTGCGGTGGTGTTTCTCGACGTCATCCATCGCATGGCCTCTCGCCAGCGCGGCTTGGTGATGCGCTTCGTGGGCGAAGACAAGGCGTGGGCCAATCCCCTCGGCACGGGCATCGGCCTGGTGGTCGGGCTGCTGGTGGTGTTTGCGGCGCTGCGCACCCGCGGCGAGGACGCGTCGGGAAAAACGTGGGCACGAGCCGCCGGCATCACGGCCGCCATCTATGGTGGTCTGCTGCTGATGTTGTGGGTGATGCCCAACGGCCTCGTCTGGTCCCAGACCTTTGGCCTGGTGTTGATGCTGGTGGTCGGGCTGTTTGGCGCCAGCATGGCCGCCAAGGACCACCGCCACCTGGCCCTCGACCTGGGCAGCAAGCTGTGGCCCAAGGCGCTGCTGCCGATCATGCAGGGGATCGGCAACGTCGTCACGGGGCTGTTCTGCATGGTGTTTGCCGGCCTGGCCGTCGTCAGCCTGCGGGACCACTTCAGTGACTGGAACACCGACCACGCCGCCGGGCTCTTTGTGGCCCTGCCGATACCGAAGTGGGCGGCGTTTCTGCCGATCCCCCTGGCATTTTTCATCATGGGCGTACGCTTCCTGGTCCTCGCGAGAGAGAGCTTCGCGGGCAAGGTCGAAGATGACGACCCCATGCATATGCTGGGCATCGACGCCCCGGCCGATGACGTTGTTGCCGCCGAAGGGGTGAAGCCATGACCGCACTGGTGTTGTTGGCCATCTTGGCCCTGGTGCTGCTGGGCGCCCGACTCTTCGTCGTCGTTGGCGTCGGCACGATGTTGTGTTTTGCCCTGCTGGTGGACGGCGGCAGCGACGTCGAACAGCTGGTGCGCATCGTCAACAAGATGGAGAGCTTGACGACGAAGAACGTGTTTTTGTCGATTCCCCTCTTCGTCACCGCGGGAACGGTGATGACCCGCGGCGGCATGGCCGGACGGCTCATCACCGTCGTGCGCGGCGTCATCGGGCGCGTCTCTGGGGGCTTGGCCATCGCCGCGGTCATCTCGAGCATGTTCTTTGCGGCCATCAGCGGCAGCTCGCCGGTGACCCTGGTCGCCGTCGGCACCATTTTGTACCCCGCCCTCGTCGAGTCGAAGTTTCCGCGTGGACCGTCGATGGGCTTGTTGATGACAGCGGGTTCCCTCGGCTGTTTGTTGCCGCCCTCCATCGCCATGCTCATCTATGCGATCTGCGTGCCCGGCAAAGCTGGCGTCGACCCATCCGACCTGTTCATCGCCGGCGGCATCCCCGCGTTTGTCATCGCTGGCGTGCTGTGCGTCTACGCCTGGGTCATCGGTCGTCGTCACCCCGAGTCCCTGGCCCACGACGTGCGCGTCTCTGGCCAACTGTGGTCTGAGTTCAAGGCCGCCGGCTTCGCCCTCGCGTTGCCCCTCATCGTCATCGGCGGCATCTACACCGGCCAGTTCACGCCGACCGAGGCCGGCGCGGTGGCCCTTGGCTACTCGGTCATCGTCTGCGTCTTTGTCCATCGTGAGTTGAGCTGGCAGGGCCTGTACGACGCGTTCGCCGAAAGCGCCGTCCTCGTCGGCAGCCTGATTTTGATCGTGGTGCTGGCATTTGGTTTGAACGACTTCCTGGCGGAGATCGAAGCCGCCGAACGAATGGGCGACTGGTTGCGCAACGCCGACCTGTCGCCGTTGATGTTCTTTGTCATCGTCAATGTGGCGTTGATCTTCATCGGCGCCTTGATGGACAGCGTGTCGGCCACGCTGGTGTTTGCCCCGCTGTTGGCCCCCATTGCCCTCGACGTCTACGGCATCAGCCCCATCCACTTTGGCGTCGTCTTCGTCGTCAATATGGAGATTGGCTACTTGATGCCCCCTGTCGCCACCAACCTGTTTGTGGGCTCGGCCATCTTCAAACGCCCCTTTGGCGAGGTGGCCAAGGCCGTGATGCCGACCCTCGGCATCGTGGTGGGTGCCTTGATGCTGTTGATCCTGGTGCCAACGTTGTCGACGGGGCCCTTGAACGTTCGCGACGGCAAGCCCTGCTACACGCCCTTCCCGTGGAACGGCCCCGAGGCCGTCGTCGTGCCAAGCGCGCCAGATTCGGCAACAACACCACCGGGGACGCTGCCCCCGACGACACCACACGCGAAGCCCATGACCATGGAAGAGATGATGAAGGCGACCCAGGGCGCTGGTGCTGCGCCCCCCGCCGTCAAAAAGCCGATGACGATGGAAGAGATGATGAACGCCACCAAGCAGCCTCCCCAGACGCCGTGATTGATCGCCGTGATTGATCGCCGTGATTGATC
>CAJBHN010000861.1 GCA_903952805.1 uncultured Myxococcales bacterium
CCAGGATGCGGGCTCGAGAATCCATGGTCGAGAGGTCTCGCTCGGCAGAGGACACGGCCATATTCTTTCGCTCGTGCAGCAGGGCGCCGACCACGCGCAGCCCGTCGCAGATTTCCGCGCGGACCCGGGCCGAATTTTCGCCGATGCCGCCAGTGAAGACGATGGCGTCCAGGCCACCCATCGACGACGCCAGCGCGCCGATGGCCTTGCGGGCGCGGCGGGTGAATACCGTAATGGCCATGGCGGCGTTGGCATTGCCTTCGTCGGCGGCTTTGATCAGGTCGCGCATGTCGTGGCTGATGCCCGACAGACCAAGCAGGCCCGATTTCTTGTTGAGCACGTTTTCGGCTTCGTCGATGCCCAGCTCGCGGGCCAGGCGCAAGACGATGGCGGGGTCGACGTCGCCCGAGCGCGTGCCCATCACGAGGCCCTCCAGCGGCGTGAGCCCCATGGTGACGTCGACGCTGCGGCCGCCGTCGACGGCGCAGGCCGAGCAGCCATTGCCAAGGTGGACCGTGACGAGCCGCAAGGTCTCGACGGGGCGGGCAAAGAAGGCTGCCGCCCTTTCGGTGACGTAGCGATGCGACGTGCCGTGGAAGCCAAAGCGGCGCAAGCCGCCCCGATCGGCGAGGTCGCGAGGGATGGCGTAGCGCCAGGCGCTCTCGGGGATGGTTTGGTGAAACGCGGTGTCAAAGACAGCGACCTGACCCACACCGGGGAGGGCCGCGCGGGTGGCCGCCATGCCTTTGAGGTTGGCCGGGTTGTGCAGTGGCGCCAACGGCACGCAGGCCTCGACGGCGGCGATGACGTCGTCGGTGATGACGACGCTGTCGGCAAAGTGGGTGCCGCCATGGACCACGCGGTGGCCGACGGCGCCGATGGCGAAGCCCGCCGCCGCGATGTCGCCGAGGATGGTCTTGACGGCGCCGCCGTGGTCGATGGCACCCAGCAGCCGCTCAGCCCGCTGGTCGCCGTGTACGGTCTTGAGCGTGGCCTGGTCGGTGCCGACGCGTTCGACCGTGCCGCTCCAGGGGTTGTGGTGGGCCAACTCGTCAAAGACGTCGACCTTGACGCTGGAGCTGCCGCAGTTGACGACGACAATGCACTTCATGGCGGGCCTGCCTGCTGGTGAACGGAGCGGTCACAATGCGGGTGTATCTTATCCGTGGACACGGCCGACCTTGACCCGCACGCCGCTCATGTTGGCAGCGTAGACGGCGCAAGCGATGGACAGGAACTTGGACTCGGCGGTGTCAGAGCGGCTGGTGAGCACGATGGGGGCCTTGGCGCCCAGCACCAGGCCCGCGGTGCGCCCACCGGCGAGGTGGCTGAAGCCCTTGACCAGGATGTTGCCGGCCTCCAGCGACGGCATCAGCAGGATGTCGGCGTGGCCAGCAACGGGGTTGTTCACGCCCTTGATGCGGGCGGCCTCCTCGCTGACGGCGATGTCCATCGCGAGCGGGCCCTCCACCATGCCGTGCTCGAACTGACCGCGGTAGCTCATCAGGCTCAAGACGGCGGCGTCCTGAGTGGCCTGCATCTTGGGGTTCACCAACTCGACACCAGCGAGGGCGGCAACCTTGGGCTGGTCAATGCCAAACAGTCGCGCCAGGCCGATGGCATTGGTGATGATCTTGGCCTTCTCCTCGAAGTTCGGCGCAATGTTCATCGCGCCGTCGGTGACGAACAGCAGCCGTTTGCGGGGGCGTTCGACCTCGAGGATGAACACATGGCTCAGCAGCCGACCCGTGCGCAGGCCGACTTCCTTGTCCAAAATGGCACGCAGGAAATCGTCACTGTGCAACTTGCCCTTCATGACAATGTGGCATTCGCCCGACGACACCAACTGGACGGCCTTGCGTGCGGCCTGGTCGGCGTCGACGACGTGGACAATCTCCGCCAGGCTGATGTCGGCGTTGGCACTCTTGGCCGCAGCGCGAATCTTCTCCTCGTCGCCCACCAGGACACAGTCGGCGATGTTGTCTTTCTCGGCTCGTTCGACGGCGTCCAGCACGGCTTCATCATGGCCACAGGCCACCGCGACGCGGCGCTTTTCACAGGGCTTGATGGCTGCAAGGACATCGTCGAAGGAGGCAGGCTGGGTCGAGGACATTGGCACTCCATGGGCATCGAGCCAGGTAAGACCGCTGCAGCGATACGTCACCCCGCCCGGGTTGAAAACGTCCGACCTCGCCACGTGGCCCGTTGCACCACCGCTGCCCGCACATAGACGCCGCCCACCACGCTCATGACCAGCGGCGACAGCAGGGCCAGCCACGGCGACGAACGCAGGGTGCGGCGGTTGAGGGCCGAGCAGGCGATCGTCACAACCAGGGCCAGCGTGCACACGAGGTCGTCGACGTCACCAGGCACCAGACGGGCCGCCCCCAGACACAGCCAGGGTAACCAGGCCACCGTCGTCAGCATCAGGGCCAACCCCATCAATCGACGGCCATGCAACGCCAGGGCGTTCTTGCCAAAGCCCTGCACGATGTCATTGAAGGTGGCGTACATGCGGGTGGCGACGAGGCCATGACCATCGATGAGTCGCAGTCGATGCCCCCGGGCCTTCAACCGGCCTGCCAGGGCCACATCTTCCAACACCGTGTGGCAGACACTGGCAAAGCCGCCGACGTCGTCGAGCGCCCGGCGGCGCAGCAGGATCAGTTGGCCATTCAAGAATGCTTCGGGGCGCTTGGCATCGTGCACCGCCGATGGTGGAAAGCTCGCTCCGACGGCGGCGACAAAAGCCGGCACCAACGCCCGTTCGGCCAGGGTGACATCGTCGAGGTCGGGCATGACCGACAGGGCGTCGGCGGGGCTACCAGCGCCGCCTGGACCGCCTGCGGTCCCTGTGACCCCTGCGGTCCCGGTGACCCTTGGGCCTGAGCCCTGCAGTGCTGCCACCAGCCCACCGAGGGCGCCCGGCTGCAGATGGACGTCGGCATCGAGGCACAGGACCAGCTCGTGGCCCGCTGTGTCGGCGCGGATGCCGTCGTCGAGGGCGCGTGGCTTGCCAAACACGTCGGTGGTCGGTGGCCACGACGGGCGACGCAGCGACAGGCGCGGATCCAGCCGCGCCCTGGTGGCGACAATGGCCGCGGTGCCGTCGGTCGAGGCGTCATCGACCACGACGACCGTCAGCAGCGTGCTGCGCTCGGCCAGCAGCAGGTCGAGGGTGCGGGGCAAGCGGCTGGCCTCGTTGCGGGCCGGGATGACCACGAGCAGCGGGCTCGTGAGGGGGGCCGGCTTCAACGTTGTCAGGGCCCGTTGTTCTCGCCTCCCCCGCCACAGCACCAGACCCGCGACCGCAGGGGCGACGAGGGCAACAAGGCAGAGCATGGCGCTCAAGGAGCTCACCGCGAAACCCTACCCGCGAGACGCGACGGATGCTACGACCCAGGCATGTTCGCCGACGTCGTCAGCACCCGCCGTGTCCTCCCCCCCCTGGCTGCGACCCTCGCCGTCGTGGGCGCCGCCGCTGTCGGCGCGTGCACGCCGGCGTTTGCGCCGGCGTCACGCATTGAAAACGAGCGCATCATCGCCATCATCGCCGATCCTCCCGAGGCAAGCCCGGGCCAGAACGTCGCCCTGACGCCCATCATCGCCTCGCCCACGGGTACCGTTGAAGACGGTGCCGGTTTCAGCGCCCGCTGGTGGCGTTGCCCCGACGCCGACAGCGACGCCCTTGGCGACTTCTGGGAGTGCTCGGTCCCCTCGGAGCGCCTCGACCTCGGCGTGGGTGTCCCCTACGTGGACACAGTCCCCACCGAGCTGTTCGGCCCCCCGCCCGTGCCGGGCGAGCCCCTCAATGCGGCCTCGGCGTCGGGCAAGCTGTTGGGCGCGTTGTTGGGCTACTGGCGCGTCGTGGGAGCCACGATGGTGGCTGGCGAGCGGGTGGTGGACAGCTTCAAACGCGTGCCGGTGTATCTGCCGTTTCCCCTCGCCCAGGTGGACGAGCGGCTGGCGGCCATCGACGTCCACGTCGATGACAACGGCGCCCTGGCCCAAAACGCCAACCCCGTGCTGACCGCGGTCCTCGTGCATGAGGGCAGCATCGACGGCCCCACCGTTGAGGCGGTCAAGCCCGGTCAAACGTACTTTTTCGAACCCCTCATCGACGATGCCAGCCTGCAAGCGTTCTTCTCGCTGCAGGTTGATCTCAAGGGTTTGAATCTCGCGGACCCCGCCAGCTTGGAGGCCCTGGGCGTCGACGAGTTGCTGACCCGCTTCCAGCGCCAACAGCGGTGCGAAATCCCGACGTTCAACTGGTACGTCACCGCCGGTGCGGTGCGGCGTGAAATCTCCCTCGATGAAGGCATCATCGCTCGCGTCTACGATGCCCGCGGCATCAACTGCCCCGCGGTCGAGGGCGACGTCCGCACCCCCGAGACCGAGTTCACCGCCCCTGCCGGCGACGAGGACGATCCGTTGCCGACTGACGGCGTCGTGCACGCCTGGGTGGTGTTGCGCGACGGTCGCGGTGGCAGCGCGGTGCGGGCCTTCGACCTGCCCATCGCCCCCTAGCCAGCCTGAGCCCTGCGGGGTCGTGGAGAAGTCATGAAGATCGTCGTCGTCGGCACCGGTGGCCGTGAGCATGCCCTTGCCTGGCGGCTGGCTCGTGGGGCCAGCGTCAATCCCGTGGCAGGGGTCACCTCCACCTCCACCTCCTCCTCCTCCGCCGCCCATGAGGTCGTCGTCGTCCCCGGCAATGCTGGCATCGCCCGCGGCTTCCGCTGCGTCGAGGCCCGCAGCGTGGCAGACATCGTTGCGGTCTGTCTGGCCGAGGCTGCCGATCTCGTCGTGGTCGGCCCCGAGTCCTTCCTCGACGCTGGCCTCGCCGACGCTCTCGACATCGCTGGCATCCCCTGCTTCGGGCCCAAGCAGGCAGCCGCGCGCTTGGAGTCCAGCAAGGCCTTCATGAAGGACGTGGCCCGCGCCGCCGGCGTGCCCACGTCGGATTTTGTCGTCGCCACCACGGTGGCCGATGCCGAGGCTTTTTTTGCCGCGCGTACGGGACGCGGGGTGGTCATCAAGGCCGACGGCCTGTGCGCGGGCAAGGGCGTCGTCGTGTGCAGCTCCGTTTTGGAGGGGCGCCGGGAACTCGCCGACATGCTCGGCAGTGGTGGCACCGGGCCCCGCTTTGGCGAAGCGTCCAGGGCCGTCGTGGTCGAAGACCTGCTGCCGGGCGCCGAACTCAGCGTGTTTGCCCTCTGTAGCGATGAGCAGGCGGTCATCCTGGGCGCCGCCCGCGACCACAAGCGCATCGGCGACGGCGACACCGGTCCCAACACCGGTGGCATGGGGGCGGTGGGGCCCCTGGGGGCCGCCGAGGGCGTCACCGACGACTTCCTCGAGGACGTCCGCCAGCGCTTCATCCTGCCCACGCTGCGCGAACTTGCGCGGCGGGGCTCCCCTTTTCGCGGCGTGCTGTTTGCCGGGCTGATGAACGACGCCGCTGGCCAGCCATCGCTGCTCGAGTTCAATGTGCGCTTCGGCGACCCAGAGACCGAGGCCCTGCTCTTCGCCCTCGACGTCGATCTGGCTCCCGTGCTGCTGGCCTGCGCCCGGGGCGAGGCCCCTGGCGACTGTCGCCCATTGGGAGACACCAAAGGAGCTGTCGTCATCATCGCCGCCCCTGGCTATCCGACCGACCCCGAACGGGGGGCTCCGATCGTTGGTTTGATGGCGGCCGATGCCCAGCCCGATGTGCAGGTCTTTTGTGCGGGGATCGCTGCCGGCAGCTTCGGTTTCGTCGTCGACGGGGGCCGGGTGTTGGCCGTCGCGGGGCGGGGGGCCAGCTTCGACGAAGCCCTCGACCGCGCCTACGCCGCCGTCGACCTTGTGCACATCGAGGGTGCCCAGGTGCGGCGGGACATCGGCGCCAGCGTTCGTCGTCGCTGAGGGCTCGGTGACGGTGCGGGCTCAGTCCGTGCGGGCGCGCGGGTGGGCCAGGTCGTAGACCCGTGTCAGTCGGGCCACGTCGACGTGGGTATAGCGCTGGGTGGTCGACAAGCTGGCGTGCCCCAGCAGTTCCTGGATGCCACGCAAATCGGCTCCTCCTTCCAGCAGATGGGTGGCGAAGCTGTGGCGCAGCTTGTGGGGGTGAACCCGGGCCCGGGCGCCAGCTTCGACCCCGTGCTTGGCCAGCCGACGACGGAGTTCGCTGTCGATGACCCTCTTGCCGCGAGCGCCGAGGAAGAAGGCCTGGGCCGAATGCGGACCCGCCACCTGCTCGCGGGCCTCGTCGAGCCAGCCTTGCAGCGCCAAGGCACAAACGTCGTGAAACGGCACCACCCGTTGCTTCTTGCCTTTGCCCAGCACCCGGACGGAGCGGCCGGCGATGTCGACGTCGTTGAGGTCAAGGCCGCACAGTTCCGAAATGCGCAGCCCTGCGCCGTAGAGGAGTTCGATGACGGCGGTGTCGCGCACGGCCATGGGGTCGATGCCGCGGCTGTGGCCACCAGCCTTGCTGCCGGCGGCGGGCTGAGCGCAGAGCGCGAAGGCCTCATCGACCGATACGGCGCGGGGCAGGGCCTTGGGGCGCTTTGGGCTCTCGATGAGGTCGGCAGGAGACTGCTCGATGTGGCCAGAGACCCGACACCAGGTGAAAAAGCCCCGCAGGGCCGACAGCCGCCGCAACGTCGACGTCGTGGCGTCGTGGTGGTGCCGCGCCGCCAGGAAGGCCCGCAGGGTGTAGAGGTCGATGCGTCGCAGATCCGCCAATGCTTTTGGGGCTTTGTCGACGAGAAAGGCTCGAAAGACAGCCAAGTCGCCCTCATACGCCCTCTCGGTATGGGTGCTCAGTCGACGAACATGCCGCTGGTGGCCAAGCCAGGCACTGACCGCACTGTCGAAGGTTCGGTCGGGGGGCTGCGTGGTGGGCGCGACGTCGTCCATGTTGTGATCGTAGGGGCGGGCTTCGTCGGCCGCGAGTTTTTGGGATGCGCTCGGGTAGGCTCATGCCACGCCGTGGCGGACCAGGCCGCTCGCGCCAATTTTCCAGAGGCATCCCATGACGCTCGCGCTGCATCAGTCCGTTGTTGGTCGGCCTCTCGCAGACGTGCTCAAGGCCGGTGGCGTCGTCGGCGCGGGCGGCGCCGGCTTCCCCACCTGGGCGAAATATCAGACCCCCCACAAGACCCTCATCGTCAACGCCCAGGAGAGCGAGCCGGGCTACTTCATCGACAAATGGCTCCACGACGATAAGGCCACCGAACTCGTGGACCTGCTCGCCTGGTTGCGCAGCTGGGGTGTCGAAAAGACCGTCGTGGCAGCCAAGCTCAAGGACCGTCAGAGCTTCGCCCGCATGGAGCACGCCGCCGGTCTGTCGACGGGAGCCGCCCGCATGCTCGATTGCACCGGGCGCAACCGCCATGTGCTCGCTGACCAGGCCGAGCCCGTGCTCTTCGCCTACACCGACGACAAATATGCCTTTGGCATGGAGACGGCCCTGCTGTTGATCGTAGCGCAGCAGAAAATTCCTCAAGGGGAACGACCGAGCCAACATGGGTTCATTGTCTCCAATTCGGAGACACTCTGGAATATGCACCAGGTCATGACGACGGGAAAGCCTGTCACCCACAAGTTTGTCCATGTGTACGGAGCGATGACAGCCCACACGTTCCGACAGGTCCCGGTCGGCACGCCGGCAGCGGTGATGCTGCACGACGCAGGCATCAGCCTGATGGACATCGCTGAGCGTGGACTGGTGGTCGTCGACGGCGGACCAGGCTGGTTTGAGCGCATCGATCCGGCCACCGCCGTGGTCAGTCGGCGCACCAACTCGATTCTCGTTCTCGATCCCACCGAAGTCGACCTGGCCAAGAAAGATGTGCTGGCCGCCGTCGGCAAGCCCGGCTACCCGCGGGTCGGTACGGTGTTTTCGACGTCACCGACGCCGCTGCACACAGACCGGGTCCGGCTGCCGCTGGTGGACAACGCCGCACTCAAGGCCGTTCGCCCTGCCACGCCCTCGGTGGCGGTGGGGGCCCGCGTGGTCGTTGGCGACGTGGTCGCCGTCGCCAACGACGACGGCATCAGTGTGCCGGTCCACGCCTCGATTGCTGGCCTGGTCGTCGCTGTCGATGCTGGCGGCATCACGGTGGATGCTGGCTGACGTGGTCGATCGGGTGTCGTAGGCAATCTGCGACGGGAGCGCTGATTGAACCAGCTCGCAGGCATGAACATCGTCGTCATCGTCGTCATCGTCGTCACCCGCGTCATCGGGGCGGGCCCTGCCGGGCGCACGACGTCGACCACCGGCGCCCACCGGGCTCTCCCGTGAATGAAGAACTCGCGATCGCGCTGCTCCACAGAGCACGCCGCCTGGCCGGCGTCGACGTCAAAGACCTGATGGGCACTGACGCCACCATGAGCCCGGGCAAGGGTGGTGTGGGTCAGTACATCGAACGGGCCCTGGGCTTGTCGCCGCGCTTCGACGAGGTCGACGACCCGGAGTCGGGTGTCGAGGTCAAGACCCTGCCGGTGGCATTCCGCGGCGATGTCACGATGGTTCAACAGGGAACGTTTGTGACCTCGGCGAGCACCGACAGCCTGTTGGCAGAGTCGTGGGCTACGTCGCGGGTGCGTCGCAAGTTGTCGCGGGTGTTGTTTGTGCCCATTGTCGAGGTGGGTGATCGAACTCCGGTCGACGGCGGTAGAGCACCGTTGCAGCGGTTGGTGGGGACGGCTTTTCTGTGGTCGCCCCCGCCCGACGTCGGTGCCCAGTTGCGCGCCGACTGGGAGGACCTCAGCGACCTTGTGGCCCGCGGCCTGGGCTTTGCGGTGACGGCCCGGCGGGGGGTGTATTTGCAGGTGCGACCCAAGGCCCGCGATGCCGAATATCTCAGGCGGGCCCGGGTGGTGGATGACGATGACGTGCTGCTCCGCCCCCAGGGCTTTTATCTGCGGCGGATCGTGACCATTCGAGCGCTGCAGGAAGCCATCGACCTCGACGGTACTGCTCGGACCCGATGGGCGCCGGGACAGACCCGCTGAGGCCCGAGCCTTTGAATTCGCGCCGGGACGGAGTATGACGCCGTCGACATTCATCGGCGACCATTCTTGTGCCGACCCGCGCCGACTGCGCGGGCCGCGCCGACCGCACCGACCCTGACGGAGGAATCCCATGCTCAACGACATCGTGCAGGACACCAAAGAGAACATGGAAAAGGTCATGGATTCACTGAAGAAGAATCTGCTGACCATCCGCACGGGCCGCGCGTCTCCCGGCATGCTCGACGGCGTCCGCGTCGACTACTACGGGTCGCCCACGCCGTTGAACCAGCTCGCCACCGTCAGCGTCGCTGATGCCCGCATGTTGGTGGTCAAGCCCTTCGAGAAGAAGTCGCTCAAGGACATTGAGAGGGCCATCGTCGAGGCCAACCTCGGCTTCAACCCCAACAACGACGGCGAGAGCATCCGCCTGCCCATGCCGCCGCTGTCGACGGAGCGCCGCAAGGAGTACGTCAAGCTCTCCAAGTCCAAATGCGAAGACGCCAAGGTCGCGCTGCGCAACGTCCGTCGCGACAACAACGAGATGGTCAAGGAGGCCTGCGCCGCCAAGTCGATCACCGAGGACGACGAGAAGCGCGGCCTGAAGATCATCCAGGACCTGACCGACGGCTACGTGAAGAACGTCGACGACATGCTGATCAAGAAGGAAAAAGAAATCATGGAGGTGTAGGCCACCTGCATGAGCCGGGGTCGACGTCGTTCGTCGTTCGGCGTGCGGCCCTTCGCTCGGCTGTACCTCTGGCTGGTCCATGCAAGCTTCCCCGGCGAGGACCGCGCGCTCGGGGGGCACTCGCCCGGGACGCAGGACCGGATGAAGTTTGGGTTCCAGCCAACTTCATGCCG
>CAJBHN010000862.1 GCA_903952805.1 uncultured Myxococcales bacterium
GCACCGCCGGCGCCGGGCACGCACAGGGGGATGGTGACCTCGTCGTGGGCCTCGGCGCAGCCGGCGCAGACGTCCTTGACGAAGCGGAGCTGCAGGGCGTGGACGCCGGGGGACAGGGTGGCGACCGGGATGTCGTCGAGGCCGCGGACCTCGGCGCCGTCGCCAACCTCGAACGCCGGGGGCGCGTAGATGACGGCTGTACGAGCGGGGACGCCGGTGAAGATCACACCGAAGGTCGCGCCTGGAAGCGTACCGTTGGCAGCCTGGAAGTTCGCCCGGCCGGCGCTGACCTCGGGCTGCTCGTTGATACCCAGAGCGACGGGATCAAGCACCGTGAGTTCCTGGCCGAACTGGGCATTGCCCGTGAGCTCCACGAGGCGGGTGCCGGGCGGAAAGCGGGTGAAGATGAAGGCGCCCTGGTTGGCGTCGTTGCCGAAGCCAACGTCGCCGCCCTCGCCGTCGTTCAACACCACGATGCCTGCGGGAGCGCCGTCGACGTCGCGCTCGTAGGCCCAGGCGTTGTTGCCGACAAAGAGGTTTTCCTGGGTGCCGCGAGCGACGCGGCGGGCGGCGCGCACCAGGCGCACGAGGCGTTGTTGGGGACCGCCGAAGAAGGTTTCGCCGAGGGCGTCGGCGCGGCCAGCGCGCACGAAGCTCCGGTTGGTCCAGCGGTTGCCGTCGTAAAAGACCGCGCTGTCGGCGTCGCGGGTGAGGATGAAGGCGTGGCTCAGCTCGGTGGCGCCCGACCGGTAGACGCCGTTTTCTTCGCAGCGCGAGAAGCGGGCATCGGTGTTTGACAACGTGAAGGCACCGCCGGGGGAACCACATTCGTCATGGGACTGCACAAAGCCGATGCCGGCGCGGCGGTTCAGACCACCGAAGGCGCCGATGCCGGTGCAATCGCCGCCAGCGGCCTTGACCGACAGCTGACCGATGTCGCCACTGTGCATGCCCGAGCGGCCGCCGATGTTGAAGAACAGCGGGAAGTCGAGGGCCCGTTGGCCGCCCTCAATGTAGGGGCGCAGCGCCGAGCAGGAGCCGGTGAAATCTTCACCGAAGATGGCGGCGTCATCGACAAGGTCGGTATCGTCGGCGTCGATAAAGCCATGCATCTCGTCGTAGGTGTCTTGGATGGTCTTGTTGAACGCGATGGGGTCGCCGGGGAAGTCCTCGCCGTAGAAGCTGGGCCACACGTGCTTGATGGCGTCGAGGCGGAAACCGTCGGCGCCGGTGTCCATCATCAGCCAGCGAATCCAGCGGATGAGCCACTCGCGGGTGTCTTCGGGCTGGGGCGTCGTCGGTGTGCTGAAGCGATAGGTGCTCCGATCGGCGGCGTCGCGGTCGTTGCGTACAAAGCTTGGCAGCGGTGTGCCGAGGATCGCATTGCGCGAGTCGATGGCGCGCGGGCCCGAGCCGGTGGCGTACTGCTCGGTGGCGAGGTCAAAGAGGCCCAGCAGCGACCAGTTGGCGACCTCGAAGCCGAAGTCGTCAAAATTGCCCATGGTCGGGGCGCGAACCAGATGTGTGTAGCCGTCGAAGTACGCCGGCAACGTCGGCGGCGCGCCGGGTTCGTCAAGGGCGGCGGCGATGGTCAGGGTGGCGATGCGGCGCTCGGTCTGGCGGATGCAGACTTCGCCGCCGTTGCCGAGGGACTGGCCCTGCTCGTTGACGACGCGCCACATATTGCCGCCGAAGCCATCGGGATCCGATGCGGCCGTCGGCTGCCTCGCACAAAACGCACAGCCGCTGCTGCCGTCGTCGCAGGAGCCACCGGGGGCCACGCGGGCGGGGAGCACGTGGAAGTCCCACACGCTCGTCGACGGAAAACGATTGGCGCCGCCCAGGTCGGCCATGCCGCCGATATCGGCTTCGGTGACGCCGACGTTTTCGATGGTCTGGGGGTTGCCGTGATGGTTCATCACGACGTCGAAGTACACGCGCAGGCCAAAGCGGTGGGCCGTCTGCACGAGTTCCTGCAGCTCGGCATGGGTGCCGTAGCGCGTCGCCGTCGTGCCCCGTTGGTTCCGGTCGCCGAGGTCGAAACGGTCGTAGACCGCGAAGCCGACGTCCCGGACACCTTCGGTGCCCTTGGTCGGGGGCGGCAGCCACAGGGCGTCGTAGCCGGCGGCCTTGATCTCGGGCACGCGGGCTTCGACCTCCGCCCAGGGCGTTTCGAAGTACTGCAGGATGACTTCAGCGCGGACCGCAGGCGCGGCAAGGCACAGAAGCGCGGCGATCAGCAGGGGCGGGCGCAGCATGGGTGGTGTCGTACCATGTGTGACACGGTCGCCAACCGGTCGTCTGCCCGAGGTCCAACCGTCCCGTGGGACGGTTGGACCTTGTCCAAGGCTGGC
>CAJBHN010000863.1 GCA_903952805.1 uncultured Myxococcales bacterium
ACAACCGACAGCGATCGCAATCTTCCTGCGCAAGCGACACCCCACGTTGAGGCTCCCGCCGATGCGCCGGCCACGAAGCAGACGGTCGGGTTCCCAAGGCCATCGATGATAGAGGAACAACCACCGCCAAGTCAGCTGCCGAGCTCGACGCTGCCGCGGCGCAGTTCCCACGCCGCCATCCGGTAACCGATTGTCCAGGTCCGATGCGGGTCATTGCCTTCATCGGCCCCGGCGAAGACCCGCTTCAACAGCGCGGCCCAGGGCGAGGCCGCCGACGCGAGCCCGGCTTCAACCATGCTGCGGTCGAAGCGGTGCACCTGCAAGCCAGGGGCGCGAAGGAGGTCCTGGGCTGCAGATCAGCTGCTGATCGGCTCCAGCGACCATTCGGGGCGCCCTTTCGACCGGTCAGCGACGAAAGGCGCGACATAAAAGACGGCTTCGACGACGTCATCGCCGCAACGAACGTCGACCTGCCAATGGATGGTGCGGTGGTCGCAGCTCAGAGTCGGGGGCGCGTCAGCGAGGATGGGGACGCAGACGCGATGGGCGCCGTCGTGGGAGACGCCAATTGCTCCCTCATGGGTGACGACGACGTGGGAGGCCCACTCATACCGTTCGCGGGTTTGTCCACGGTCCAACCAGAAGATTCGGGTTGCCGACCGTTCGACATACCGGAGGGTCCATCCAAGCCCGCCTGCGACGGCGACGCGGCGCGGGTCGGCCTTGACGGCAACCTCAAGCATGCCCCCGAGGAGGCCTGCCGGACTGGGCGTCACCTGCAGGTGCGCACGGGCGCGACGGTCGGCGAAAAAACCAGGGGCGGACTCCCGCCAGGACATGAAGGCCCCGCCACCCGCCAGCGCGAGCGCGCCGGCGATCGCTATTGCCATC
The DNA here is from genome assembly GCA_903952805.1 of uncultured Myxococcales bacterium. Lineage (GTDB taxonomy): Bacteria > Myxococcota > UBA727 > UBA727 > VGSZ01 > VGSZ01. The sequence goes on from CAJBHN010000863.1 coordinate 892, forward strand.
GAGAGCGGCTGAAAAAATGCGCCTGCCGCCATGAGGCACGCGGCAGCGAACGCGCCGAGGCCCACCACGACGTAAAGCGCCGTCGCCCAGGCCCGGGACCTTTGCAGACCCCGCTCCTGGCGCTGCCAGCGTGTGATCCACGGGTCGAGCCGTGGCGGCGCAAGCCCCGCGCGCACCTGAAAGTCGGTGTCGAAGCCCTCGTCCGCGCCCTCTGGGATGATGACGAAATTCCAATCAACCCCGACGCGGATACCCACGTGGCTCGGCGGCGCGCCCACAGGTACCGTGGCCTCCACGGCGGTCCCCGAACGTGTCGCGACGCCTTGGCCGTTGGCGACAACCTCGCGGTGATCCGTCTTGCGCTGGCTCCCCCGCGCCCGCCAGCCAAGGCGCCATCGGAAGGGACCCTCCCCAACAACCCGCGCCCTCACGCTCTCGCCGGCGATGACGTACGGCGCGGCGAGCGTGACCTCCATCAGGGGCAGTTCGGTATGGCTCACAAGGCCCTGTATCGCGCGGGCTCGCCCCGAGTGAAAGCACCAGCAGGCTGGCATGCCGATGTCTGGGGGCCATCGGCGACATCGCCACACCGGCTCCTGTGGATCCCTGGGGATAGCCCGTCGCCTTCATGCCCCCATCGCCCGAGAGCCCGCGGGCCGCCGTTGTGTCATCTGGACCAGACCAAACCTTCCTCACCGACGACGACATCGCGGTGCCCGTGAGCTGCAGCAGCCGCTGAGCGGACCTCACCCCCGGCGCTGCGCGCCACCCCCGGTACGTTTTTCGAGTCGATCAGGGGCTAACCTTGGTCGGCCGGCCTGCCGCAAGGGAGCACCACGCCGCCCCTGTGCCTTTGAGCACCTGGAGAGGACATGTGCCCCTTGCGGCTTTCCGTCGTCGCCAGAGGTCCTGAAGAGAGTAGTCCCGTGCTCGCAAATGCTTTGCTGGGCGTTTGAACACGAGGACCAGTACCGGGCCGACCCATGGCGTCGACACTTGACCGAAAGGGACACATGTCGAACGTGAGTTTTTACGTTGGAGTCGATCTTGGCAACCAGAAGCACGCCATCTGCGTGCTCGACCCTCAACGGCGATTGGTGAAGAGCACCTTTGTGGCGAACGACGAGCGGCTGCTTGACGTCGTCATGGCGGCCATAGGCACGGCGGCTCCTGCCGGGGTCCATGTCGCGCTTGAAGACCGCAATAACGTCGTCGTGGATGCACTGTTGGCTCGCGGTTTCGCTGTGTTCACGGCGAATCCCAAGCAGGTGGACCGGTTTCGGGACCGGGAGACGGTTGCCGGTGCCAAGGACGACCGTCGTGACGCCAGTGTGCTTGCCAACGCCCTGGCCACAGATGAGCGGTTCTTCCAGCGGGTCGCCGTCCAGAGCGAGTTCGAGGTGGAGCTCGGCTCGTTGGCGGCGACATTGAACGAACTGGACGAGGACCACCGCCGAATCGCGAACAGGCTCCGGGCCGTGGTGCTGCGCTTCTTTCCGGCGCTCTTGTCGTTGTGCCCGGGCACCGACGAGAAGTGGTTTTGGGCGTTGCTGCTGCTGCTTGGCGACGCCGATGCTGCCAAAGCCGTCCAGCAGACGGACATCGTCAAGCTACTGAAAATGCACAGGAAGCAGGTGGTCAAAGTCGAACACGTCGCCGCCATTGTCGGGGCCAGGCACCTTGCGACGGGCCCGGGCGTCAAAGAAGCGTGCCGCAACCATGTCGCCATACTGGTCAAGCAGCTGCTCGCCGTCGAGGAGCAACGGGCACATGCAACGGCGGCACGAGATGCCGTGCTTGAAAGGCTGATGGCAGCCGAGCCAGACAGCACGCCCAGCGACGTTGCCATCTTGCGGTCGATGCCTGGTGTGGGGCCAAAGACGGTGACTTCGCTGGTGTGCGAATGCCTGCCGCTTCTCAAGAGCGGCGACCTGGAGCGCGTGCGGGCGCTCAGCGGTGTTGCGCCGGTCACGAAGCAGTCCGGCAAAGGGCGGCGCGTGACGATGCGCTACGCCTGCAACCCGAGGCTGAGGTTCGCCCTGTTTCACGTTGCCACGAACGCCATTCGGTCCGCAGGTCGACTGAAGGACAAATACGCAAAGCTGAGAGAGAAGGGCCACAACCACGCCCGAGCGCTCCGCGCCGTCGCCGACCTCGTGCTCCACATCCTGCGGGCGATGCTGAAGGACCGCACAACCTACTACGTGAACGATGTGGCACCTGTCGTCGCCGCGACGGCCTGAGGCTCTTCCTCCACTAGAGGGGGGCAGATGGAGGTCCAGGAACCTGGCTGGGCAGGTTCTTGGCGGCCGAAGGCCGAATCTTTGGGTTTGCAGAAACGAAGAGAGTCCTCTCCCTGAAGGGAGAGGAGGTAGAATTCGGGCCCGTCGGGTTTGAATAATCATGGTTATTCGAACACTTGGCGAGACGTCGAGTATTCGAATTCCTGCTCCCCCTCTCTCTTCAGGGAGAGGGGGGTAGGGGGGTGAGGTCAGGGCTTGAAGCGCAGCCGGAAATGGCAGCCGCTCTTGTTCGGCGCCGCACGAGGGGCGCTTGACGCCGCGTCGACGGAGTCGTCGACGTAGCCGCTCACCCGCGCAGCACGAGACGTCGGGAGGCTTGCACATAGACGACGCTGAAGCCGCGGAAACGCGGGAGGATCGTCGCGCGCGGCGCACCACGCTTGCGCGCCGCCGCGTTGACCGGCTCAAGGGTGACGGTCCGTTGGGCCGCATCGACGGCGCAGGCATAGTGCGCTCCCTGGTCGGCGAACTCCCGCGGAAAGTCGGCGCGCAGGCGAGCGACGCGCGCGGTGTCCCCGCCAGCGAGTGCTGAAATGTCGGGCACGAGGTCTTTGCCCGACAGGAGTTCGATGTCCTCGGGCGCGTCGGGGCCGAGCGCGTCGAGCCGTGCGACGAGCCACGAGGACAGATCGGCGGGCGGCGGCGCGGGCGGGATCGAAGGCACCGGCGCATCCAGGTCGTCTCGCAGGTCGCTGCGCGCAAGCATCCTCCAGACGTGGAGAGCGTCGAGGACGTCGTCGCGCACCCCGCGCCACAGGCGGTCGGCCTCGAAGAGCGTCGCCATCGCGCGCCGCAGCGGCTCTCCTGACAGGCGCGCATCACCGCTGTCGAGCAGCACGCCGGCGAGCTGGCGCTCAACGCGCGCGACGACGCGCCCGCGCTCGAGGTGTGGGTCGGCGACCTCCAGCGTGCCGAGCTGCGCTTCGGCGAGTACGGCTTTGGCGCACGGCAAGAAAAGATGCCCGCGCCCCCGCACGCCGGTCCCTGTGCGCGCCGGCATCCAGCTGTGGGCGAGGACCACACCGGTCTTCGCCGTCGACGGCGGGGAGCCTGGCGGCGCGTAGGGGCGCATCCAGAGTTCCTCTTCGCCGTTGCTCCAGGGAGCCTCGTCGCTTCCGTCCGACCCGGCTCGATCAGCGCGAGGCCGCAGGACGAAACCCACCTCCGGGACGCGCGCGAGGAGATACGCCGCGAGCACGTCGTCGGCGGGGAGCGCGCTTCGATCGTCCGCCGCGCGTGCCAGCCTGGCGCCGACGATCGCACGCAGCTGCCCTGCCGCCTGCCGCGCTTCGGCGAGCGCGCTCTCGTTTAAGCCGTGCACCTTCGGGTCCCCGCGGCGCAAGCACAGCAAGCGCACGGCGACCTCGTGCCGCGCGCCGGCACACAGCGCCTCGCGCGCGAGGGCGACATCGTCGCGCCGCGCGGCGGGCAGGCGCTCGAGGGGAAGGAACAGGTCTTGTTCGCGCGACAAGAGCGCGACGAGATCCGCCACGGTCGCCGCGAGTGCTTCGGGGGGCGCAGCAAGCCAGCGCGCTTCGAAGGCCGAGACAGGGAGCGTCGCGAGCTGGGCCCCGCGCGCCGTCAGCGCTCCCTCATCATTCAATGCACCCCAGCGCGCGAGGCGCTCCCGCGCCGCGGCAAGCGCGAAAGGCGGTGGTGGATCGAGCCACGGGGCGCGCTCGAGGCTGCGCGCATCGAGGCCTGCGGCAGCCGCCGCGAGCACCATGTCGTCGAGGGGGAGCCGGGAAATCTCCGGCGCAGCGACGGCAGGTGCAGAGTAGCCGGCGCTGAACAGGCGCAAGCAGCGGCCCGGGGCCGTGCGTCCCGCGCGTCCGGCGCGCTGCGCGAGCGACGCTGCGCTCACGGGACCGAGCACGAGCACCGAACGCCCGGCCCGATGCTGTCGTCGTCGCTCGAGCCCGCTGTCGATCACGCGCGTGATGCCGGGCAGCGTCAGCGAGGTCTCGGCGACGTTGGTCGCGAGCACGACCCGCCGGCCGTGCGTGGGGCGCAGCGCGCGCGCGCTCTCGGTGGCCGACTGGCTGCCGTGCAGCGGCAGCAGCGAGATGCCGCGCGCCGCGGCGAGCCCCGCGAGCTCGCGCTGGGCGGCCTCGATCTCGCCCTTGCCAGGGAGGAACACCAGCGCGTCGCCGTCGTCGTCGGGGAGGCGGGCGAGCGCAGCCTCCAGACGCGGGATCAAGTCCCGCGGCGTGGGCGCGTCAGGGGACGCCTCGTGCTCGATAGCGACCGGCCAGGACCTGCCCATGGCTTCGACAAGGGTGCCTTCGAGGCGGGAGGCGAGCGCTGGTCCCTCGACGGTGGCCGAGGTGAGCACGAGCCGCGGCGGTGCTGCGCGCGCGCGGAGCAAGCAGAGCGCAAGGTCGACCTCGAGGCCGCGCTCGTGGAACTCATCGAACAGCACGCTGCGAAACGGAAGTACGGGGGCGGTCAGCAAGCGCAGCGCGACGCCCGGGGTGACAAAGAGGATGCGCGTGGACGCGTCGCTCACGTCTTCGAAGCGAACGCGGTAGCCGACGCGCGCCTCGGGCTCGGTCTCCCTCAAGAACCCGGCGAGCGCACGGCAGGCGACCCGCCGCGGCTCAATCACGAGGACCGGACCGTGGCCCCACGCATCGAGCCAGAGCGGGAGCCGCGTAGACTTGCCGGAACCGGTCGGCGCGACGACGACGAGAGGGCGCTCGCCGGGGGTGCTCAGCGCCGCGGCGAACGCGTCACGCGACGCATCGATGGGAAGTGATCGCATGGACTCAAGACCTGAGCATGGCGGTGCGCCCATGCAAACGGCGTCCGCCCACCTCGGTGGCCTGCCTGCCGGTCGGCTCGTCGAGCTGGCCGGGCCCGCTGGCATCGGCAAGACGAGCTTCGCCCTGTCGTTTCTGTGCAGCGGCCCAGCTGTCGGCGTTCCTCGAGGGTTTCTCGTTGCACGCCGCCACTGCGCTCACGTGCGCACAGTGCGACGGGCAGCCTGGCCCCGGGTTTGTATGCGGGAAGTTCTCACGCAGGCCCCGAGGATGAACCGGATGGTCCTCGCTATGCTGACGTCCGGGTCGCAGTCCGGTCGATGAGCCGCGGTCTGTCGCGCCGGCGCTTGTGCAAGTGCGTGGTACACCAAACTCATGAACAAGAACGTGGTGGCTGTGGCTTCTGTTGCGTCTTTTCTGTTCGTCGCGGGGGAGTTCGTCGGGTGCGAACCGACCGTGGTCGACGACGAGCAAGACGCCGGAAACGACGATGCCAACGATGCCGGAGCAGATGACGCAGGCGACGGCGGTGCGTGTGTCCCGACCTCGCTCGACATTGGAGAGCAGACGCTGAGCTTGGGCCTGTTGGGGTTCATTGACATCGCGCCCGGCCAGGTATTCACCCCCACAGTCGGCTACGAGGAGTGCTGCCCGGCGTTTCAGCCCTTGCCCGACGCTTGCGTGGAGTTCTCATTTTCGCGTGACGCTACGGGGATGGCGACCTTGGATGTGGCAACGGGCGTGGTCCGAATCGACGAGAACGCACCCGACAATACCTCGCTGGGATTGATCGCGAGCGTCGACGATGGCGCCCACATGGCCCGCCTGACCTTGAACATCTTTGATCCCGCCCAGAACCCCTTCGTCGGCACGTGGCACCAGACCGCAACCCTCGAGTGTGGCACCGGCGCAGAGGTTGATCCCGGCCGAGCCATCGAAGACGTCAGCTTCTTTGGCAACCGCCGGTTCCACGTCACCCACACCGTGTTCGAGTTGCTGTGGGTCGACTACTCCGGTGCCGTCTCATTCGATGTGGAGCGCGGCACATTTTCGTTTGCGACCTCACGAGGAGCCGGCAGTTTGCCGGAGGACGTCGACGGTGACGATGGCACCTTCGAACTCGACGCCGACGGCCGCCTGATTCTGCGCGACCTCTGGCTTGGCACCTTCAGCGACGACATGGTCGAAGGCTGCGGCGTCGTGTTGGAGCGCTGAACCCCACGAACGCGGCGGTGCGAGCGCCACAGGGCGCCCACAATCGGCCGATCTCGCCGCATCATGTGTCCAATGTGCGAGCCTGAGCTTGGGTCTCGTCAGACATTCGAACCTGTGTCATCGGCCGCGACAAAGCTCAGCTGCACGTTCGCGGGCAGGCCGGGTGCGCCCTTGCCTGAGGTCGTCGAGGCCCCGCGCAAGTGCTCCTCCCCACCCGGGGAGAGCGTCACAAAAACCAAGACCAGCACGGCCCGCAGCGAGAGCCCTCTCCCAAGTGGGGAGAGGGCGCGCCGAAGGCGGGGCGCGGGATTCCGAGAGGGCGCGCCGAAGGCGGGGTGAGGGACCCAGGCGCCGGCAGCCAGTCAGTTGACGGCGACGACGTAGCAGAGCCAGGCCGGGTCGGGCCGTCCGTCGGTGGCGCGGCGGTAATTCCCCGACGGATCGCCGTCTTTGTCGAGGGTCTCCCAGTAGATGTGGGTCTCACTGAAGCCGGCTTCGTCGAGGAGCTCGCGCAGCTCGGGCAGGGTCCACAGACGCCAGTCGTAGGTGAAGGCGCGCTCGAGGGCCGAGCCGTCGGGGAAGCGGAAGTGGATGTGAAACAGCGCGTCGGCCGTGATCGGATTGAAGGTCTCCTGGTGCCACACGTAGCGAAACGGCGGGTTGTCACGCTTGGCCTGCGGTGTGCGACGAGCGACCTTGCGGGCCTCTTGCAGGTCGGCCTGATAAAAAGCCGAGCCCCCCATCATATCGAAGACAAAGATGCCTTCGTCGGCGAGGGAACGCTTCACCGACTTGAAATAGCGCAGCACTTCTTCACGCTTCTTGAACAAGAAAAACGAGTAGTTCTGGGCGGCGATGACCTCGGCTTTGGTCTTGGTCTGCAGCACATCTTGCTGCAGCAGCGTCAGGCGCGATTGCTGCTCTTCGCTCAATGCGGGCAGGTAGTGGGTGCGGCCGTAGTCGAGCGGTTCGGGGTCGAGGTCGACGCCGACGGCGATGGCTTCGGCGTCTCGCTGCACCCACTCGACGCACACGGCGAAGGCGGCGCAAAAATCTTCGCGCAGCGTCGTGGGCCAGCGGTTGAACGCGTCTTTGTAGAAGCGCCGGAACATCGACACCTCATGCTCGGGGTCCTGCACGCTCAAGCGGTACAGCGCGTAGCGGTCGGCGCCGTCGGCCATCGTGGCTTTGGCGGCCTTGGCCTTTTTGCCGGGCTTGGTGGTCGCCGTGGTGGCGGACGACTTCGGGGATGCCTTGGACTTCGCAGACGTGTTGGGAGCCATGTCGCCGACTTCTCCCCGCCCACGCTTTCCGGCAAGGGGGGTGGGCAATGGGGGTGGGCAAGGGGTGTGTGTGGCAGCGGACCCACGGACCGAGTCTCCTCGCCCGGGCCCGAGCAGCGACGAGCAGGCCTTGGTGGCCCGAGGGGGGCAGGAAATCATCACTCGACCGTGCGCCCGTGCGCCCGGCGATCAAACCCGGTGCTGCACGCCGCGAGGCGCTCCCGCGTCGCTGTGTACGTCGTCGCCCGTCGTCGCCCGTCGTCGTCCGCCGTCGTCCGCCGTCGTCCGCCGTCGTCCGCCGTCGTCCGCCGTCGGAGGGTATCAAGACCCTCGTCAGCGTGACCTCGTCCCCGGCAACCGCGTCGATGGCCCGAAGCCTGCAAGGAACATGGGGTGGTCACCACGACTGTGCGCGTGGCGATCGTTGGTGTGTCTTGGTGCCTGTCTTGGTGCCAGATGTCTTGCCAGTGGCTTGGCAACGCACCATGATTTGGGTCTTCTGTCCTGTCTCCGCCGCTTGGCGGCCTGTGGTGTGTGTGATGAAGCGCGTGGTTGGCCAGCTGTTGATGTCTGTCGCCGCTGTGGTGACGATGTCGGCGTGTGTCGACACCGGCGGCGTTGGCGACGCCCGCGACGTCGTCGTCCGCCCCCGCGTGATCGTTGAAGGCACCGTCGAACTGGGCGATCGCACCGACGGCCGCGTGCTGCTCAACAGCATCACCGCCCACGCCCACGATGCGCGCCTGCTGGTCACGAGCCTCGACGGCCAGGCGGAGCCGCTGGTCGTGGTCGACGAGCAGGACCCCCTCTTCTTCAGCTACTCCCCCAATCAGCCCGACGCCCAGCAGGCGGCCGAGCGCACCTGGAGTCTTCCCGTCGTCGGTGGCGACCTGTATGTCGGCTTCGGCCCTGCCGATCCTGACGCCGTGGCGGGCGCTCCCTTTGAGGCCTCCAGCCTCGCTGGCCACACGGTGGTGATCACCGGCTCCATCGCCATCGCCAGCGACGCCGCCGCTGGCTTTGGCGCCGGCCGCGACGTCAGTGGCGACGACGGCGTCGCCGAGGTCGACCCCGATGGCACGCCGGCTCGTCCGGTCAGCGAGGTCGATCCCGACGGCACCCCCGCCCAGCCGGCCGGCGGCGACAGCGAGGTCGATCCCGACGGTACGCCGGCCCAGCCTCCCGACAGCGACGTCGACAGCGACGTCGACAGCGAGGTCGACCCCGACGGCACGCCGGCCCAGCCTCCCGACAGCGACGTCGACCCCGATGGCACCCCGGCAGTCGACCCCGATGGCACCCCGGCCGACGTCACGACGCCGTGGACCATCGCAGCGGGCAGGAGCCCCACAAAACGTCGTCACAGACCAAAGCCACCATGGAGGGCATGACCGTGCGCCACCAGGTGCGTGTGCCCTTCACCCTCACCGTCGACGGGGCCTTCGAGCACCAGACGGCGCTGAGCGCCGAGGCCATCGCCGCCGTCGACGCCGGCGACGTCCTCCCCATCGACCTGCGTTTCGCCGCTGCTGAGTTCTTCAACGCAGAGCGCCTGGCCGTGCTGGGCGATTTGGCCGCCGAGGCCGTCCGTCGGGGTGACAAGGGCGGCGCGGCCCTGCAGGTGTCGGCGTCGACGACGGCCCGGCTGGTCGATGTGCAGGTCCACGCCAGCGTCAAGAAGGTCAAGGCTGCGCCCAAGACGTCCTCCAGGATTGTCGTGACCGGCCCGACCGGCCCCACCGGTCGCTGAGTCGACCATCGGACCCACCAGTGCCAGCGCCGAAGGCCACCCATCGGGTGGCCTTCGTGTTTCTGGGTGTGGCCCAGGTCGCCCGGTGGGGGGCAGGGTTCGGGGTTCGGGGAGCGGGGCCAGCGTTGGGCCGTACCCACAGCCAAAAAAACGAGCGGGCTGGTGCCCGCTCGTTTCTGCCAGGGGTGTCCATGGCGACGATGCTTCAACAGCGTCGTCAGCTCACTTGACG
>CAJBHN010000864.1 GCA_903952805.1 uncultured Myxococcales bacterium
AGGGTGAGGGCGAGCTCGACGTGACGCCACCGGAGTTCCCGCCGGGCGCGCAGATCACGGTGCGGCGCGGCGGCACCACACACGCGCTCTCGTGGCCGGCGGCGAGCGACGACGTCGGTGTGGTCGGCATCGACGTCTTCGTTGACAGCGTGCTCGCACAGACGGTGCCGGGGGACGCGACCGAGACCCGCGTGTTCGCCGCGGCCGGCGACAGCCATGACGTGGCGTTGGTGGCATTTGATGCGGCAGGGAACCTCTCGGCGCCGCTTGCTCTGACGTTCGTCGCGAACGGACCCGAGGTGCCCGATTGGTACGAGGCGGAGATCTTCATCGAGTACGTGACGGCCACCACGGTGGGCATCGGGTTCTACTCGGTGATCGACGACGTGGAGGTCACCGAACACTTCATCCTGCTCGACGGCGTCACCGTGGCGACGGTGGGCCCGTTTGAGTCCTTCCACGAGTTCGCGGCGCTGTCGCCTGAGACCACCTATCTGCTCGGGGTGGAGGCGGGCGACATCGACGGCAACGTCAGCGAGAACGGCCCGCGCGCCAGCGTCACCACACTGAACGAGAACGCGCCAACGTGGCCACCCGGCTCGACGCTGTTCGTCGACGTGAGCGCGGGCGACCCCGCCGTGCTCGACGTCGCATGGAGCGCCGCGGACGCGGCTCCCACGTCGCCGCTCGGCGGCTACCGTCTGTACGTCGATGACGTGGCGCTGCCACCGTTTGATGCGAGCACGCTCAGCGCCACCCTCCCGACACCTGGGGAGGGGGTGGAGATCCTCGTGCGCGTGGAAGCGTTCTCCATCGATGGGTTCGAGTCTCGATCAGGCCCGCTCACGTACTTCTACAACCCTGACGTCACGCCGCCCGAGTTCACCGGGGTCATCACGCTGTTCGGGGCCGGACCTGGCGACGTGCGCGTGGAGTGGCCGGCCGCCTTCGACGCCAGCGGTATCTCGGTCTACCTGGTCTTTGCTGACGGCAACTATGTCGGCAGCACCGACAGCACGACCACCTCGTTTGAGGCCGCGGACGTGGCCTCCGACACGTTCGTGGAGTTCACGGTGGTTGCCTATGACAACCAGGGCAACTTTGCCGAGCTCGGTCCAGAGCTGTTCTACGTCCCGCCGGACCACCTGCCGAGCTTCCCGCAGCCACCCAGCCTGATCGCGGTGCTCACGCCGGTCGGTGATCTCTCGCTCACGTGGTCGGAGGCCGAAGCCGACGTCAGCGTCGCCGGCTATCGCATCTACATCGATGGCAATGTGGCGGTGGACTACGACGTGGTGGGCAATGTCCTCTCCACCGTCGTCCCCGGCCCCTTCGATCCCAGCCAGCACACGGTGCGCGTGGAGGCGATCGACGACGTGGGCTACGAGTCCCAGGACGGCCCGGTGGCCACGTTCTACGGCTCCGACGACGTCGGCCCGGTCTTCGTCGACCCGACGCTGGTGTTCGATCAGATCGGCGCCACCCGCGCGCGCGTGTCGTGGACCGTGCCCGACGATCTGGGCGGTGTCGCGCGCTACGAGCTGTTCGTGGATGGCGCGTCGGTGCTCGCGTTCCCGGCGCGCAAGACCTCAGTGTTCGTGCGCGGGCTGTCGCGCGGCACCACGCACAGCGTCGCGCTGCGCGCGTTCGACTACGACGACAACGTCTCGCAGAACGACGCGACCGGCGTGGTCACCACCACCAACCCGCCCCAGTTCCCGCCCGGCGCAGTGGTCAGCACAGCGAGCGTGACCTCCACGTCGCTGTCGCTGTCGTGGCCGGCCGCGATCGGCGCCGTCGCCAGCGTGCGCCTGTACAGAGACGGTGCCTTGACCGACACGCTGGCGCCCAACGCCACGTCGCTTTTGGTCGACAACCTCGACGAGGGCACCGCCTACGCCTTCGAGGTGCAAGCGCTCGGCACCAACGGCGACGAGAGCACCGATGGTCCCATCGGCCGCTTCTTCACGGCACCGGTCGACGTCCCCGATCCGGCCGACACCGCGCCGGCGCTGCCGCCCGACGCCATCACGCCGTTTGCCGACGCGGTGCGCTTCTTGTTTGATGGGCCGAACCCCACGCAGCTGGGCGTTGACGTCGCCGTGATCGACGACCTGCGCATTGGCGTCATCCGCGGTCGCGTGCTCGACAACGACGGCGATCCCATCGTGGGCGCGCGCGTCGACGTGCTCGGCGAGAGCCGGCTGGGCCGCACCTTCACGCGCGACGACGGCGGCTATGACATCGCGGCCAACGGCAACCAAACGGTCACGCTGCGCGTGGAGCACCCCGCCTATCTGCCCGCGTCACGCAAGTTGGAGGTGGCGCCGCAGGAGTTCGCCGCGCTGGACGACTTCGTCCTCGTCGCGCTCGATCCGGTGACCACCGTGATCGATCCGTCCTCCCCCGACACCGAGGTGGCCGCCGGCTCCCCGCAGAGCGACGCGGACGGCCCGCGCACCGCGACGTTGATGTTCTCACCTGGTACCGATGCGATCGTGCACATGGCCGATGGGTCCACGCGCGTTCTCGATCAGCTGACCGTGCGCGCCACCGAGTACACCGTGGGCCAAAACGGTCCGCAGCGCATGCCGGCCGACCTGCCGCCGACCAGCGCGTACACCTACGCGGTGGAGCTGGGCTTTGACGAGGCCAACGCGCTCGGCGCCCGCACCGTGGAGCTGACCCAGCCCGTGCCGCTGTATGTCGACAACTTCCTCGACATGCCGGTCGGCTTCTCCGTGCCCGCCGGCTACCTTGATCGACAGACCGGGCAGTGGGTGGCGTCGGACGACGGCCGCGTGATCGGCGTGATCGGCGTGGACGGCAACGGCCGCGCGGAGATCGACGTCGACGGCGACGGCGACGCCGAGACCGCGCGCGATCTCGCCGCCGTGCTGTTCCTGGACGACGCCGAGCGCGTGCGCATCGCCGAGCGCTACCCGGTGGGCAGCACCCTGTGGCGCACCCTGATCCCGCACTTCACGCCGTGGGACTGCAACTTCCCGTTTGGTTACCCAGACGACGCCGATCCGCCGCCGGATGATCCGCCCGACGACGACGACGACGAGGACGACGAGGACGAGTGCGAAGGCTCCGGCTCGGTGATCGGCTGCCAGTCGCGCACGCTGGGCGACAGCGTGCAGATCGAGGGCACGCCGCTGCGCTTGCACTACCAGAGCCGATTCGCGCCAGAGGTGCGCAACACCACCAGCGTGCACGTGCCGCTCTCCGGCGCGTCGCTGCCCGCCTCCGTGCGCGGCATGGACGTCACCGTCGTCGACAATGGGCGGCGCACGGTGCATTCGTTTGCGCCACAGACCAACTTCGCCACCGACATCGGCATCGAAAACACCGACCCGTGGGGCCGTCCGTACAATGGCGCGCGGACCGTCAGCGTCGAGGTCCGCTACAACTACGAGGGCCAGTACCTGGGCACCGAGGCGTTCCAGTGGCCCGGCGGCGGCGAGTTCGCCCGGCGCGCGTTTGGTCGGCTGGTCGGCGAGGGAGCGCCGCGCGGGTTCGCGTTCGAAGGCAGCCGCCTCAACACACCGATCGGTCGCCCGCGCACCGACGGCACTCAGGCGCTGGGTCTGACGCGCAAGTACCCCATCACGCTGCCCGCCGCGCAACGCCCGGCCAACGACACGCGTGGCCCCAACGTCGGCGGCTGGGTGTTTGAGGCGGTCCACACCTTCGACAAGAAGGCCGGCACGCTCTATCTCGGCGACGGCAGTGTGCACACCGTCAGCCCGGTTCAGCCGCAGAGCCTGATCGGTGGGGAC
>CAJBHN010000865.1 GCA_903952805.1 uncultured Myxococcales bacterium
GCCGGTCAACTTCGATCATTACCACTTCCGGGCTCGGCGCTTCTACACCAACAAGCCCTGCTGCGGCCCCAAGCGCGGCCACGGCTCGGTGCAGCCCCGCTTCGCCTTCGAACTCGCCCTCGACATGATCGCCGAGCGGCTCCAGATGGATCCCATCGACCTGCGGGTGCGCAATTTTGCCGGCCAGGACGTCACGCTCATCAATGGCCAGCACATGAACAGCTCGGGGCTGGTGCAATGCCTCGACGCCGTCAAGAAGGCCTCGGGCTGGGCCGAGCGTCGGGGTAAGCTCCCCCGCGGTCGCGGCCTCGGCGTGGCCTGCTCGATGTATATTTCGGGGACCAATTATCCGATTTATCCCAACGAGATGCCGCAATCCGGTGTGCAGGTGAAGCTCGATCGCAGCGGTCGCGTCACCATTTTCTCCGGCGCCTCCGACATCGGCCAGGGGCCCGGTTCGGCCCTCGCCGTCATCGCCATGGAAGAGCTCGGCGTGCAGATGGAGGACATCCGCGTGGTGCTGTCCGACAGCGATCTGACGCCGGTCGACCTCGGGGCCTACTCGTCGCGGGTCACGCTGATGATGGGCCACGCCGCGCTGGAGGCCTGCCGGACCCTGCGTGAGCAGCTGCAAGACGCCGTCGCCGCCCATTGGCAGTGCCTGCCTGACGAGGTGCTGCTGGGCTTTGGCCGGGCCTGGCATTCCCGTGACACCGACAAGACGCTCACGTCCAAAGAGGTCTTCGTCCTCGCCGAGAGCCGCTTTGGCACCCTCGGCGCCACCGGTGGCTATCGCACCCAGGAACGGGGCGGCGACTACCGCGGCGGCACCATCGGCGCCTCGCCCGCCTACAGCGCCACCGCCCACATCGCCGAGGTCCAGGTCGACGAGGACACCGGCCGCATCGACATCATCAAGGTGTGGGTGGCCCACGACTGCGGCAAGGCGTTGAACCCCATCATCGTCGAGGGCCAGATCGAGGGCTCGACGTATATGGGCTGCGCCGAGGTCTCTCTCGAGAACATGCTCTACGGGCCCCACCCGACCTTCGGTGCGGCGCCCGGTCCCGAGCACAGCCGCGCCGGCATGCTGATGGGCCCAAGCCTCCTCGACTATCGCATCCCGACGACGCTGGACACGCCGGCCATCGAGGCCCTCATCGTCGAGCAGCCCGATCGCAACGGGCCCTACGGCCTCAAGGAAGCCGGCGAGGGGCCGCTGCATTCGAGCATTCCGGCGGTGGCCAACGCCGTCTACGACGCCATCGGCGTGCGGCTGACCCAGCTGCCGCTGACGCCGGCGAAGGTGCGGGCCGGGCTGAAGGCGCAGCAGGCGGCGCGGACGAAGACGTCAACCACCACGACGACGACCACGAAGGCGGCGGAATAGCCATGTTGCGAATGGATCCCTTCCTCACCGACTTCCCCGTCACCGTCGACGAAGCCGTCGCCCTCATCGCCAGCCATCAGCAGGCGGGCCGCGAGGTCAAGGTCGTCGCCGGCGGCACCGACGCCGTTCCCAACATGAAGCATGGGCTCCACGAGCCCGACGTCGTCGTGCACATCGGTCGCGTTTCCGGCTTGAAGGGCGTCACCGTCGTCGATGGCGC
>CAJBHN010000866.1 GCA_903952805.1 uncultured Myxococcales bacterium
AGGGGCCCTGGTGCAGGGGATCGGCTGGTTGACGGGCGAAGAACTGTCGTGGAGCGCCGACGGACGATTGCTATCGCATTCGGCGAGCACCTATCAGATCCCAACGTTTTCCGACGCGCCGGCGGTCATGAAGATCAAGCTGTACGACGACGTCGTCGACGACGCCGCCGAGCCCACCGTGGTGCACGGCAGCAAGGCCGTCGGCGAGCCGCCGTTCATGCTGGCGTTTGCGGTGCGGGAGGCGTTGAAGGAGGCCGTCGCCGCCTTCGCCGGCCCCCGCTACGTCGTCGACGTACCGTCGCCCCTGACCCACGAGGTGCTCTTTGCGGCGGTGGCCCGGGCGCGGCGCTCGTGATGCAGGCGGCGCTCGCCCTGCTGGCCCTGGCCTGCGTGGCGGCCGACGTCGGCGCTGAGCCCGCTGCCGACGTTGACGTTGACGTTGACGTTGACGTTGACGTTGTCGCCGTCGGCGCCGATCCCCGTCTGCACTTCGTCGGCGCCGCCGAGAGGACCCAGGAGCCCGGCGCCATGCTGCGATTCTCGTCGGCCGGGGTGCGGCTGCGGGCCCGGGGCACGCTGCGGCTGGTGTGGGCCGAGCAGCCCGTCGTCGTCGATGGCGACGTCCCTCCCGACCCCGGCGGCCGCTTCGACGCCATCATCGAAGCCGTCGACGACGGCGTCATGCGCCGCATTGTCGCTGTCGAGGCGGGTGTGCCCCTGCTGGTGCCATCGCTGTCGACGGTCACGGTCATCAAGGCCACCGAGGCGTTGTTCGGCGCCCGTCGCCTGCTGGCGATTGAGGTCGGTCCCATCGACGGCCAGGCTCCCCTCGTCGACGTTGCGCCCGCGCCGCCGCCGACGCTGCTGGTGTTGGGGGACTCGTGGGCCACGGGCTTTGGCGTGCGCGGCGACTTGCCAGACCAAGACACCGGCGTCGCTCCCGGGCCGACGTGTCCCTTCACCATCGAGACGCAGGATGTGCGCGAGGCCTGGCCGTCGATCGTCGGCGAGGGCCTCGGCGTCGACGTCGCCGTCGTGGGCTGGTCTGGTCGTGGTCTGCTGCGCGACTACGAAGGCGATGAAGCCACGACCACTGTCCCACAACTCTGGGCGCGCAGCGCCGTCATCCCAGACAGCGTGGCCGGCGTCGTCGTCGCCCTGGGCCACAACGACGGCGTCACCGGCGTCCCCGACGAGGACCGCTTTCGTGCGGCGTGGCTGGCGACGGTGGCCAGCCTGCGCGAGCGCCTCGGCGACGGCGTCACGGTCGTCGTGCTGTTGCCTGATTTTCAGGACGAGGCCCCCGCCATCGACCGCAGCGCCATCTTTCGTCGGCTCTTTGCCGTCGACGGGGTCACGTTGATCCCCGAACCCACCATGAACATCGGCCTTGGTCAGGGATGCGTCTGGCATCCCGGTACCCGCGCCCACGCCGACTTCGCCCGCCGCCTGCTGCCGCTGTTGGCGGGCCCCCTGCGCGCGGGCGCCTCGCCCCACTGACGACGCGACGGGATCCGGTGGACGACGTGCCCACCGCAAGCGAGCATGGGCGATGCGCTGTGCACCGACGCCATCCGTGCTCGTCACCGTCATGGCGCTGGGCCTGGCTGTTGCCCTCATCGCCTGTGACGGTCCACCGCCGGGCGAAGGCGAGGGTGAAGGCGAGGGTGAAGGCGAGGGGGAGGGAGAACCCGGGGACTCCACCGAGTCCCTCGATCCAGCGACCGACCCCTGCGCCCGACTGGACGCCTGGCCCTTCTCGCTGACGTCGTCGACCCATCCGCTGCGCGTGCACTATCGCCGCAGCAACGAGGCCGCCGTGGCCGGCGATGTGCTGCGCTTTGCCGACGAGGCCTGGGTGGCCGAGGTCGACGGCCTGGGCATGCCGGCGCCGCTGACTGATGAACTCGACGGCGGCGAATTCGGCTGCGGCCTCGACGACCGCATCGACATCTTCGTCTTTCGCGGCATCGAGGCCGCCTACGTCGACGTCGTCGCTGAACTGACCGAGACGCCGTTTGAGGACTACGCCGCCTTCATGGTCATCGACCCCTTTGGCGACTACGGCGGCTCGTCCCTGCGTCCGACGGTGTTTCATGAATTCCACCACATGACCCAGGCGGCGCTGGACTGGTTTGACGCCACCAACATCTACGAGATGAGCGCGACCTTCGTCGAAGAGGTCATCGCCGACAGCCACGAATGGGAATTCACCATCCTCGACGTCGCCGACCACCCCGACTGGTCCATCGACCGCGACGACGGCTACGAGACAACCTTCATGTATGGCCAGGTCTTGTATTTGCTGTTCCTGCAGCACGCGATCTTCGACGGCGACACCGCGTGGTTTGTCGCCATGTGGCGGGCCATGCCGTCGGAATTTGGCGCCGACCCCGACTATCAAGATGCCCTCGACGGGCTGTTGGCGCCTCGGGGCTTGAGCTTCCTTGACAGCGTGCCCCGCTACGCGCGCTGGCTGGCGTATGCGGGTGAAAGCGACGACGGCGCCCATTTCCCCCGTGGCGCCCTCTACCCCGACATGCTGCGCCGCCCCGTCGTCGTCGACGCGGCCACCACGGTCACTGTGTCGCCCATGGTCCTTGGCAGCGCCTACGTGTCGTTGACGGCGGCGGGCAAAACCAGCGTCAGCGTCGCTCTCGACACCACGCTGCCCGCTGACGTCGACATCGTGGTTCAGCGCGTCCCGGGTGTGGCGTCTGACGGCGATGTGTTGACCTTGCCGGCGACGGTGCCGGCGGGCGTCGAATTGGTGGTGACGGTTATGCCGACCGGCAGCTACGACGTCGACGACCGCACCGACGCCGCCGTCGACGTCCGTCTGTCGTTTACGGCCGCGCCCTGAGCGGCTGGCGTCACGCCGTTGGTGGCGTTGTGACGACGCGAGGGGGCGTTTCCAAACAGACCGTCAGATTGGAACATGTCGCCATCGAGACCATGGTTACGTTCGTGGCGTCTGTCGCTTGACGGATGCCCCGGCCGGCGCCGGGGAGGCAAGGAGCCCCGATGACGACCTCACTGGAACTGAACCGCGAACTCGACACCATGGCCAACGAGCTCATCGCCAGCGATGGCCGATCAACGGCGTCGTCGGGGACCGGCGGTCCATCGCAGCCGGTGTCGTTTCCGCGGCCGGTGCCGTCGATGGCCGACGATTTTCCCGAGAGCGACCGTCAGCTCGCGATGGGGGTGCACTGCGCCAGCTTGTCGGTGACGTTGTTTTCGGGCGGGCTCTTTTTGCCGGTGATGGTCCCGCTGCTCGCCAAGATCATCTTGAAGGACAACAGCCCCGCGCTGCAGGAGCATATCCGTCAGCAGCTGAACTTTCAGATCACGTTGGCCATCGTCGCCGTCGTCGGCGTCATTGGTTCCATTGCCACGCTCGGCCTTGGGCTGTTCGCGTTCATCCCGGTGCTGTTGTTCTTGCTCGGCGTCGAGATCGTCGCCAGCATCAAGGGGACCCTGGCCGCCCAGCGCGGTGAGGACTACGCGTTTCCCTTCACGCTCGACATCGTCAAAGACCAGCCGCCGCAGCGGTCATTGCCCCGCCGCTGATCCGCAGACATCGTCGACGACGACAGCGATGCCGACCGCGTCTACGGCAGAGGGAGCAACAGCTGCTTTATGTATATAAGGATGAAGGTCCACACCATCCATAAAATGCAGACAACAAATATCTTTGAGAGAGTGGAATCAAGGGGTCTCCAATTCTCTCTCACACGTCTCAATCGAAACCACCCTACGAGTCCTGTAGAGAAGTTGACGAGCCCTCCCACAAAAACAACAATAACAATTTTGAAGGCTTCTTCTCCTCCGGTTTTACTTGGTATAAGTAGATATACCAGACTTGGAACATCAAGGCAGATCAAAAAAAGAGCCAGGATGTATGCTGTTACTTTTCTTTCATTGGCCATTTCTTCCAGGTAACTCTTTATCATACGACAGACTGTCATAATTCGCTGCCGTCGTGAAGTTCATCGACGGGAACTGCGGGCTGAGAAGTCTCCCGTGCGACAGCGCGGACCATGTCTTGTTCGCTGGCATCACTCGACGAAGCGCGACTCCGTCGTCGCGGACGTGAGCGTCTCGCCGCGCCACAGCGCACCTCGTTCGCGCCGAACGAGGTGCGGACGAGGGACAACGGCACTGTTCCGAGCTTCGTCACCGGCGTATTCCATGCTGTGGACGTCACCATCGATTGTGCAGCCGTGGCCGTCGGCGGGATGATTGCGGTGGCCTCCAGGCTGCGTTCAAGTCGACGACAACAGCGATGCCGACGGCTTCTGCGTCGGCGTGGCGCGTTCAGCTGTCGCTGGTGGGCATCGGGGCCAGATGGGTGACCACGGTCATGCCCGTCAAGCACGCGCGCAGGGCGCTCTCGAGTTCGTCGACGACGTCGTGGCCCCGCTGGACGGTCCACTCGCCGGGCACCAGCACCTCCAGCGCGACAAAGCGGGCCTGGCCGGCACGGTGGGTGCGCAGCTCGGCGGAGTGGATGCCGCGGGCGGCGAAGCCGGCGAGCACGCCCTCGACGACATGCAGTTCATGGTCCGGCAGGGCGTGGTCCATCAGCCCGTCGGCCGAGCGGCGCATCAACGACACCGCCTCCCGCACGATGTTGGCGGCCACCAGCAGCGCCAGCACCGGATCGAGCCACACCATGCCGGTGACGGCGACAAGGCCGAGGCCGACGATGACGCCCACCGACGTCCACACGTCGGTCATCAGGTGGCGGCCATCGCCTTCCAGGGCGATCGAATGTTGGGTCGTACCGACCCGCAGCAGCACCCGGGCGACGGCGAAGTTGACGACGGTGGCGAGGACGGAGCAGGCAAGGCCGAGGCCCAATGCCTCAAGCTCACGGGGATGAAGCAGGCGGTCGACGGCGGTGACCCCGATGGCGACGGCGGCGCCGAGGATCAACACGCCTTCAAAGCCGGCGGAGAAGTATTCAGCCTTGCCGTGTCCAAAGGGATGTTCCCGATCAGGCGGCGCCCGCGACACGCTCAACATCCACAACGCGAACATGGCGCCCGCGAGGTTGACGAAGCTCTCGAGGGCATCCGACAGCAGACCAACGGAGCCCGTCAGCGCCCAGGCCCCCATCTTGAGCACAATGGTGAAGACGGCCGCCGCAATCGACAGCCAGGCATAGCGGCGCAGGTCGGTGGTGCCGCTGTGGCTCACGACGTCAGCTCCTCGGCCTTGATGGCGCTGCGCACGGCGCCAAGGAAGTCCTCGATGTCGCCGCTCATGAGCTTGTGGAGGTTGTGCACCGTGTGGCCGACG
>CAJBHN010000867.1 GCA_903952805.1 uncultured Myxococcales bacterium
AGGTCTTGCTTGGCCTCAAGGAAGTCGAGCGCCGCGGCAGCGACTTCGTCGTTGACGGCAACCTCGTCGTCACCAACCACCACGTCGCCGGCGACGCCGCGTCCATCCGCATCCGCCTCAAGGACGGGCGCACGTTTGACAAGGTGAAGGTCCTCGTCAGCGACCCCCAAAACGACCTGTGTGTGCTGGCCGTCGACGGCGACCTTGGTGTTCCTGCCATGCCGCTGGCGGCCGCCGAGCCCGTCGTCGGCGACGCCCTCGTCGTCATTGGCAGCCCCCTTGGCCTCGACCACACGCTGACGACCGGCCTGGTGTCGGCGGTGCGCGACCAGAACTCGACCCACATGCTGCAGATGGACGCCGTCGTGGCCCCGGGATCGTCGGGAGGTCCGGTCTTTTCCGGCAGCGGCGACGTCGTCGGTGTCGCCACCGCCATGCAGGGTCAGGGCCTCAACTTCGCCGTCGGCGTCTCCCACGTGCGCGCCGCGTTGACGGCGCCACGTACCGAGCGGGTCCTGGCGGCCTGGGTGCCCGGCTTCGAGTTCAAGGGCCTGGAAACCACGGGAGGCACCCTGTTGCCGACGTCGAGGTCGAACCTGCTGCGGGTCTTGCCCCAGGTGGTGGAGCTGGTGGAAGGGTGCCTCGAAGGTCGCCCCGCAGGCATCGTCACGGCGGCGGTCTCGGTGACGTCGGGCATCGAGGTCGCTGCCGCCAGCGCCGCCGTCAAAAATTGCCTCGATGAGCGGGGCGGGATGTTTCGGATGATGCCGCAGGCCTTGTTGAAAGACACCGGCGTCACCAAGGCCACCGCCCGCTACGAGAGCAGCGACGGTCGGATCACGGTGCTGGAGCTGCTGCCGACGACGTGATCATCAAGAGACCTGAACTACCGGCACTCGCCGACGGCGGGGTCGGCGACGGTGCCGACGCACACCCGACCAGCCGGACAGGGCGTCGCGCACGCAGGCTCGACGCCGCCCTCGGGGGCCGGACAGATGCCAGCGGCGCGGTCATCATCGACGATGACGTCGTCACAGGTGCGGTCGAAGGCGTAGTCGGCGTCGCACTCGCATTCACACTGCGCAAACACCCCGTCGTCGGCGCCGGGGACGCCAGCACAAAACGGCGTGATGTCGGCGCTGAGCACCAGGCTGCGGCGGGCCCGGTCAGAGAGGCGGATCTCGACGCGATAGGGCTCGCCGTCGATATCGCGTGACGAGCTGAAATTCCCGCACAGCGGAATATTGACGTAGTTGGTCAGGGTCGTTGGATCGAGGGGTTCGGCGAAGCCGATGGCGTCGTTTTCGACCATCCGCAGACCGCGACCCTCGCGACCGATGATGCGAGCGGGTCGCTGGCAGTCGTCGAAGACACCGCCGTTGGCCTGCAGCGAACACAGGTCCATGTTTCTGACGCGGGCGCCGACCAAGATCACCTTGCCACCCTGGGGAGGCAGGAGCGTCGGCACGGCCTGGCCGGGCTGCAGCGTCTGCAGCTGGGCATTGTCGTCGAGAAACACGAGTTCGCCGACGGGGGCAGCGCCTTCGTCGCCGTAGAAACACTCCACGATGGGCGTTCCCCCATCGGGTTCGCCGCCGTCGGGTGGGCCCGACTCACAAGCGGCTCCCGACCACGCGACAGCACCCAGGGTCGTGCAGCACACCAGGGCCAGGCG
>CAJBHN010000868.1 GCA_903952805.1 uncultured Myxococcales bacterium
AATGTGTCGGCTGGCGCCGAAGCAGGTCTCATGCTTCATCATCGTCGATGACGGTCTGACGATTCAGCAGCGCCTTGGGCGTGGGCAATTCAGAGCACGTTCAGGACTGTGGCCACGGCCACCACGTGAACCATGCGAGCGTTCGGGCCGAAGGGATCCCCCAGCACGACATTCATGTAGCCGCACTCGACCCACGCCCATGGCGCGAGGCGCACCAGCCCTCCAGCGAAGAGTCGGTTCTGATCAAAGCCAATGGCGCTCTTGCCCTCGACGCCAACGAGCCCAACAAACGGCTCATCCCAGGCGAGGAGCGCCAGACGACGGTCGAGCACTGGCAAGTCGTAGGACGCGCGCATCAGCGCCCGGGCTCGGAGCCCAACATCGTCAAGGCCCGCAAATGCACGTTGCTCCAGGCGAGCGCGCCACAGGAACTGGAGGGGACCGTTCTTCTCGACGTACTGCACCTGCTGCCACAACCGCAGCTCGTTCACGTCCCAGCCGGGGCCGCTGTTGGAAGCGTCCCAAGACGGGATGGCACCAAAGCCCGCCCACGCCGTGAGCCCCTTGGCAAACTCCCACCCGAGCGCAGCGCGCATGAGCGTCACCGTCGGTCGCGCTGTTGCCAGCGAGAGGCGTGGTTGAATCTCAAGGTACCAAAGCCCCTGAGACTTCGACGACACGTCGTCGCTGGGGGCCTGGGGCTGGATACGGCCCATGCCGTTGACATTGTGCCAGTGCTGGATGTCCTGCTCGACGGCGACGGCGGGGCCCGCTGCAGCCGCGCCAAGCAAGAGAAGAGTCAGCATCGCCTGTCGCATGGGGAGGTCCTTGCTCAACGAACGGCGCCGAGCGTTACGGCCATCAAAGGTCGTGGCCGAGACGACGAGCAATCCCGGGAGGCGCTTGCCAACGAGTGACAGCGCGACGCCAGCTTGTCCACCGCAGTGGCAATTGTTGCAAGACGCCCCGGAGCACGATGCGGGTCATCGCCTGCATCGAGGAGCACGACGTCGCGAAGAAGATCCTCGTTCACCTCGGGCTGCCGTCTGAGCCGTTGCCCTCGGCGCTTGAGCTGTTCCTGCCAGCTGAGGAGTCCTATTCGGGCAAGAGTCGACGACCAGTGCGTTGACCCACAGGGGAACCCTTCGGGCCACGGCGGTCCTGCGCCCGATGGCCTGAAATTGCCGGTTTCGGGCGGTTCAGCGGACCGTGAGCATAAACAAAAGAGCAGTTCTGCCGGGGGTTCTGCGAGGCCTTCCCTTGAAGAGGCGCCCTGTTCTTCCCATCCGCTGACCCGCACACCGGCAAAGATGATGCGTGCCCGTGCGCAGCTGGGCAGCTCGATTGCTGGATCTCCACGGCAGTGGCAGCCTCGCCAGTCGAGGGGCATCCATGACATCCATTTTACTCAACGCATGCTCAACGTCGACACGGGCACGTTTCAACAACCTGTCTGCTGCGGGGGTGTTCTTCGTCGCCGTTGTGGCGTCTCATCCGGCATGGGCGGGGACGAGGCTCAACCAGGCTCCCGCCGTCGTTGATCCCCGGGGATTTGCGTTTTCGGTTCCCGTCGGAGCGACTGCATCCGAGAAAGACGCGGGCTGGCTCATCACCCCCATCGCACCCACCGGGGTCATGGTCATTCCCCATGAGGCCCGCACACCGGAGGCGCTCAGCGCGGCTCTCGGTGCCAATACGGCTCCACTCAAGCCTCTTTCCCAGCCAGGTTTGTGGCACACGGGAACCATCGTTCAGGGGGCGGCGGGAAAGGCTGCCGTCGCCATTGTCGTCGCCATGAATCCCGACGTGGGTTCGCTCCTCTTCATGTCCCCATCAGATGACGGCTATGCCGCGTCACTGCTGATGGCTGGGGCTGTCGCCTGGAAAAGACCGACAACGTCCGACGCAGCATCGACGCAGCGAGAGAGCAGCAGGACCAGCGCACTCCGCGCGCGCATCTCGGGGCACCTGGTCAACTATCGTTTCTCAGCATCATCCAACGAGCTGTACGCCCTGTGTCCCGACGGAACGTTCACGTCGAACTCCGGGGCAAACATCAGCATGGCCAATCACAATGCCCTGTCAGGAGCGACGTCGACGATGCGACACATCTCCAGCGACCAGGACCGGGGCACATGGCGCATCGAGGATGACGGAGGCGTCGCCACGGTCGTCTTTGCCGGTGAGTCGGGTAGCAAAGCGTTTACCCCCGCAAAGTTCTATTCGGCGGACGAGTTGAAGACCGCCGACACAATTCACATCGAGCGAGACCCCGGCTCGCGCTCCACTGCCCATCTGGAGGTGGGTGAACGCATTTCTTGCGCTGCATCCTCCTCACCTCCTCCTCGTGCGCCGACCCGTCAACCGCGGCGTGCACCACGCACACGATGATCGTCACCAGGCGACCAGGCTTCCCGGCGGCACATGTGGGGAGCCGCTGCTGTCATCGAGGGAGAACGACGGCCGGTCCGTGGCCGGCGACGACGACGTGACGCGTCGCAGGGCTCCTCGCATCGCGCGACCATAGCCCCGAGAGTCGACGCTCGGCGTCTTGCCTTGTCTGTCTGTCTTGTCTGCCGTGTTTATCTGGGCGTCGTCAGGGCGTCGCCGTCAGCGCGTGGCGGCGACGGCGACCTGACCGAGCTGGGCCGCCTCTTGGGCGCCGGCGACGACGAGATTGATATCCAGGTTCTGCTCAGGGACCGTCGACGTCGCTTCAAACGTGAAGGTCTCGCGACCCGTGCGCGTGACGGTGATGACATCGGCCGAACCGCTGACGCCTTCGCCGTTGGGGCAGATGTAGACCGACAAATAGGGCGCGTTGTCTTCGACGTCGAAGTCAGACTCGCTGGGGCCTTGGGAGACCGACGCGCCGACGGGCATGGCGTTGGCGTTCATGACTGCGACGTCGATGAACACGCTGCTCATCGCGCGGCTCTGGTGGGGCACGTCGCCGCTGAAGGTGACGTCGTCACCCTCGCTGTAAAAAGAGATGTCGCGGCCGACGTTGTTGAAGTCGGCGAGCTCGCCGACGTCGCCGCGCAGAGCGGCCGCACCGCCGTTGCCAAACATGGTCGTGAAGCTCTCCTGTTGGGGATCGATGTAGTGGCGCTCGTCGATGCAGCCGACGCTGGCGGTGGTGGCGAGGGCGAGGGCCGATGAACAGACGATCTTCAACATACGCAGCGCTCCGTGCAGGTGCGGCTGGTTTTGCAGAGAGCGTACCAGCGGAACGTCCGCGGTCGAACTCGGCCGATCGGAGC
>CAJBHN010000869.1 GCA_903952805.1 uncultured Myxococcales bacterium
CGTGGCCTCACGGGCGGCATTGGAGCGGGGCTGTTGGGCCCGAGCGTCTTCGGCGGCGGCGGCAGCAGCGGTGGCAGCAGCGGTGGCAGCGGCCTTGTCAGCGTCGGCAGCGGCTGCCGCAGCGGCCTCAGTGGCCCGGGCTTCCGCAGCGGCGCGCTCGGCTTCGGCGGCTGCGGCGTCGTCTTCGGCCTTGGTGGGCTTCTTGTCGGCCTTGGCAGGGGCTGCTTTGACGGCCGGCTTGGGCGCCTGCGCCACGGCGGCAGCGGACAGGCTCAGGGACAACGCAGCAGCGAGGGCACACACAGCACGCATGGTGTGAGTGTAGCACGGTGCCCGGCAGCGGAGGGGGCGTCGGACCGCCATGTCAACGTCTTCAGGCCTGCTGCGCCACATGCTGTGGCCAACTCGACCAGCGTGGCGGGCTTGACGTCGCCGGTCCGCCATTGGGTCTGTCAACGCCACGAGCGCGAAGCCGTCGGCGTCGCCGCGAAAACAGCACGCGAAGGCACACTGGAAGAGCTGCCGTGACGAGCTGTGGTCGACGGCTCAGGACGAGCCGCACCGAAATCGGAAACGTGAACACCCACTGCCGATACG
Organism: uncultured Myxococcales bacterium; assembly: GCA_903952805.1. Lineage (GTDB taxonomy): Bacteria > Myxococcota > UBA727 > UBA727 > VGSZ01 > VGSZ01. The sequence goes on from CAJBHN010000869.1 coordinate 598, forward strand.
GCACCCGTGCCTCGACGCGGCTCGACAGCCAGCTGTGGCGGCGCGGCAACGGCGGGGCAGTGGCAGGGTCCACACCTGAACCGCCGGTTCAACTCGGAAATCTGTGCATGGACCTCATGGATTCTGGGGCGCTGTGCCGCGTACCAATGTGGTTTCGCCCGCTCGGGGGGCGGCCCTGGGCGAGGCTTGCGTATCGCCGTCGCTGGAAAGCCGCAGCGCGTGTCAAGCGGGCTGTGCGACGGCGAGGTCTCGGGGATGTGCACCCGGGCCTGCACCACCACCCAGCAATGCGGCGCCGGCCTCATCTGCTCGGGGACCTTGTTTGCCAACGTCAGCGGTGACTTCTGCGCCGATCCCTGCACCAACAACAGCCAATGCCCCGTGGGGCGCGGCTGCCAGCTGCGTGGCAATCCGACCGCTTGCGGTCGAATTCATATTGATATTCGTGTGCTTGGCCAAACGCCACGCGCACGAATCGCACCGGCGATGCCTTCGACCCCGTGTGCGCCGAACCCATCGGCACCCTGGCCACAGGCGCCGCCAGCGTCGACGGCTTCCAATGTCAGTCTGGACTGGTGGTGTCGGGCCAATGCTCGGAGCTGTGCAACGCCGCTGCCAACACCTGTCCATCGCTCATGCCCACCTGTGTGGCCCTCGACATCCAAACCCCGGCTGGCGGCATCCAGTCGGTCACGGCGTGCGTTGGACCTTGAGCAGCCCGGCGGCGCCCGTTGATGTGACGGCGCCGGATCGGCCGCCAAGGCCCACTGAACACCTGACGGGTGGACGCCGACGCGTCCATTTCCGGCGGTCCGGACTCGCCGCTGCCGTCGACGCACGGGTCGTCCGTCGGAACGGGACATGGCGCAGGCGAGCTTCGCTCGCGTGCGCAATGTGCGACGGCGGAGATGTGGTTCATTCAGGCAGTGGGGAAGCGTTCGAGGGTGACGGGCGGCGCCCGGGCCTGCAGGGTCTTGAGCGGTTCAGCCCGCACCTGCGTCGCTCTTGGCGACGTTGAGCACCGATCGCGCTGGTCGCTCTTCGCCTTGGCCGCCGTCGTGCCCGGCGTCGCCCTTGTGGTGCCGGCGGTGTTTGTGCTTGGCATCAGCCTGCTGCTGATGCCGGTCGTGCGCCGCGACGTTCGCCGGGCGGCGTCATTGCTCGGAGTGCGAACTGCTCGAAGCAGCGAAGCTGGTGTGCTCGTTTGTCGGTCGCATTCCAGAAACGGCAACAACCAGGATTCACTGATCCTGAGGCGGTGGTTTTCCGCCCGCCTCGAAGCGGAGAATCCCGGCGAGTCCCACGCCGCCGCCGTGTGGCCGAGCGCCATGACACCCGCTCGTTGCGCAGCCTTCCCGCGCGCTTACGGTGGCGTTGGCTTCGGTGGCCACTGCAACGCCCGTTCGTTGCGTGCTGCCCCGCGCGCCGTCTGATCGATCCGCGCTGCTCTCGTCTCTGGGCGCCGGGCGGCGTCGATCCACTCAAGAATTCCTCGTCTGGCCGACGGCGGAAAAGCGTCCCAGAATTCGCGCGCACCGACGAGGGCCGCAAGAGCGGCAGCGAGGTCGACAGGCATTTCCAAGCGCGAGACGGCGTCAAGGGCCTCCCACGTGCCGTCGGCTTGTGCGCGAGCGATGGCGGTGAGGCCCGCGGGTCTCAGCAAGCCCCGTTCGCGCAACACGTCGACGTGGGCTTTGTTCTTCGCGGACCACTTGCTGCCGGGCCGGCGGGGCGTGAGCAGCAACATGCTCTGTTGCTCATCGATGGCTCGAGGCAAGCTGTCGATCCACCCAACACACAGGGCCTCCTCGACGATGTCGTTCCACGACACGGTACCGCCGGCGTTCTTTTTTCGTGTGACGACCCAGACGCCGTTTTCATGCTCGTGGTGCTCGGCCAGCCACGCTCTCAACTCGCTGCGCTGATCAACCACCACGCGCGGACGGTCTGCGGCGACGGCAGACTTCTTCGTGGCCTTCTTCTTCGTGGTCTTCTTCTTGGTATCTGCGCTCTGTGTTGTCGTTGCCATTGCGGGCCCACCGTCGTCGTTATGATCGTATCGTCGTTGTTGTCAGCGACCAAGGATGACGAGGCACGCGCTGACGACGCGATCTTTGCCGTGTTCCTTGGCCGCGTACAAAGCACGGTTGGCCGCTTCGAGGACGTTTTCGGCGCCGCGGATGGGAAGAACAGGGCCACTGTGACGACCGGGTCAGCAAGGCGGCGCGCCTGATCGGCTGCCAAGGCCCACGCCAGAGGCCTCGGCGGCTGCTGGTCATCACCCGCGTGGCGGCATGCAACGAG
>CAJBHN010000870.1 GCA_903952805.1 uncultured Myxococcales bacterium
GTAGAGCAGGCGCACTGCACCTGAAGGCTCGATTCGCCACACCTCACCGCCCTTGACCTTGCGGGCCTTGGGCGCGGCGGACTTCTTGGTGTCATCGTCAATGGCGTCGTCTTTGACCTTGGCGCTCGCCTGCTTGGAGAGCTTGCCGTCGCCGTCGATGAACGAAGCGAAAATGGTGCCGCTGCGGGCGATGGCCAGCGACGTCGTTTCACCAGGAGCCGCATCAAGCAGGGCGCGCACCGTCTTGCCTTCGACCTCGTAGACGATGCCTTCGTCGGCGCCACCAACCACCATGCGCAGCGAGCCGCCGATGGTGGCCACAGCGATGGAGCGCAGGGCCTCCTTGGTGGTGGCCATGACTTCAAAGGACTTTTTGCCCGGCGCGAGCTTCAAGATCACGCCGCCATCGTCGGTGCTGCCGACGACATAGACGACGTCGTCGAGGACCGCGCCGCCCAGCAACATCTTGGCGGGAGCGGCAATGCGCTCGGTTTTGTTGGTCTTCAGATCGATGATCTGGGCCCCGGCGTCGGGAGCCACCAGGGCAACCAGCGTGGCGCTGCCAACGGGCAAAATCGCCGTGACGAGGGGCTTGTCGGCGGCGTAGACCTCCTCGACCGCCGAGCCATTGACCCGGTAGACCTTGCCCGGCGCTCCAGTGGCCGCGTAGAGCTGACCATCGCCAGCGCGGGCGAGACCAAGAATGGCGCCGGCGACACCGGCGACCATGGTCTTTTGTTCGGGACCGCTGACGAGGTTGAAATCGCTGCTGATGCCGGCCCCCTCCAGCTCGCCACCCAGCAGATCGGGACCATCGACGGTGTGGACCTGGGTTTGGCTCGCCAGGACACCGGGCGACGACAGGGCGCCACACGCGCCCACGACCAGGGCCAGCTTTTGCATAGTACCGAGCACAGAACCGCTCACAGAACCTCCAGGAGACACCGGCACGGCGTCACGCATAGCACCAACGACCACAGCAGGGTTCGCGCCCGCCGAAGCAACGACACGAACTTCACTCGGTGACGATGAGACGGGCCATGGCCTCGCCAACGATCACCGCACCACCCAGGACCACCCGCGACACCCTCGATGCCCGAGCCTCGAAACCACCACCGCCATACAGGCCTCCCGTTCCTCCCGTCAGCTCAGCCAGGGACGCTGGCAGGCCAGGCAAGGGCGCGCCCTCCAACCGGGGACTGACCTCGTCGCGCACGATGTACACGGACACGGAACCAGGCTGGGCCTGGTCTTTGACCTGCGCGAGCTGGTCGGCATAGCTGCGCGGCAAAGCCACCAATCCCCCCTCTCGCTCCACCCGACCGGCAGCGCCGGCGCTGGCGACGACGACCGCATAGGCACCGGGAGCCAGGCCGCGTGGGACACGAAACGACACGCGCTCTTCGCGCAGGGCGGCGCGCCACGGCAACAGGCCAACGGCAACCGCGACGGACTCACCCGCCTTCGCCGACGACACCACCGCCGCCGACACAATGCGCGACAGCTCGACCTCGGGACGACCACGCACCGTTACGTTGAGCGAGGCGAGCTTGACGTCGACAAAGTCGCTCTCGGTCAGGGCCGACACCCCGGCCAACACGGCCAACGCCGCGGGTACCGCCGGGTTGGTGGTGTCGTCGGCAAGGCGCGCCGCCAACTGCACTCGGTCGCCGGTGGTGACGGTGGCGTCCACGATGACATCGAATGTGCCGCCGTTTTCTGCGCTGACGCGCCCCTGCAGGGCATTGGCGATGGCGATGGCCGAAAACAGCGGCGTATCGGTGGGATGGTCCATGACCTCGAAATGGAGATTGGTCGTCGCATCCTGACCCTTACGTGGGCTCGGCAGGTCGACCGTCAAGGTCACGGGAATGGTGCGAGGCCTCTCGCCCATGGTGCCAGCAATGGCGTGCAGTCTGTCGTCGGTGAGGCGGCCCACGGGACCGGTGGCCTGCCCCATCTTCCACGAGCCAGCGTCGGACGCTACCGTCGTAACGATCTCGGCGTTGGACACAGGCATCGTGCTGATGCCGGTCCCCATGAACGGGTGACCAAAGGCGAGGAAGCGATCACCCTTGACCCAGGTGACGGTGCCAATGCCGGCCATCTGAATGTCGCCGTCGACCATCAGCCCGGCTATCGGTCCGGCGGCAAAGAAGCGCTGGGCAGGCCGGCTTGGAGTCGACGACGACGACGAACCACCTGCCGCCATCAGCGGCCCATAGCCACGCTCCGCCAGGATGGATGCGAAGCCCTCAGCGACACCAGGGGCCAGGCCACTGACCGAAATGGGAATGGCGATGGGCTCGGCACGCCCCCACGGGGTGTCGGCCATGCTGCGTTTGCCTGCTGACGTCGCGCCGACGGCCAGGGGCAAAGGCGCCCCCGTCATCATGCGTTCAATGGGGGTGATGCCCGCGATGGCGTCCTTGGTGAACTGGCCGAAGCGATAGCCGACGGCGCCCACCAGTTTCCCGTCGATATAGACCGGGCTGCCAGACATGCCTGAGATGACCCCGGTTCTCTCGATTTGCTCGCCCACGAGGCGGGCGATGATCAGGTCCTCGCCGGGGCCAAGGTAGCCGCGCATGACGCCGAGAATCTCCGCCGAAAAAGGCTCTGGGCCCCGCGATGACGCAAACACCGTGTAGCCCTTGGCAACCTGACCGGCCTTGATGTCTTTCAGCGGGAAGGCAGCGGCGCCCTGCACGTCGACGGCTGCAGGGATGGTGCTGTCCTTCACGAGCACAACGCTCGGTGGGCGGGCGGGCAGCGGACTCGGCTCGGCGCTAGGCTCGGCGGAAGGCAGACGCAACCTGCTGCGGAGAGAGGATTTCAGGCGGGGAGGGGCGGCGGCGAAGGGCAGCGCCACGCGCGGTGGA
>CAJBHN010000871.1 GCA_903952805.1 uncultured Myxococcales bacterium
CAAGGGCGCCGAGCCGCGCCGCAGCAAGTTGGCGACTGTTCGTCAGATGACCAAGTCACCGACCGAGGCCGCTGGGTGATCCTGGGCTGCGAAGAGCCCCGGATCTACACCAAGCCCAAGCGCGAGCTGACCCCGGACACGACACACGGCTTTGCCTGCATCGCCTTCGCCGAGGACGTCCTTGGTATCCAACTGTTCCCGTGGCAGCGCTGGCTGCTGATCCACGCGCTCGAGCTTGACGAGCTGACCGGCATGTATCGCTACAGGTACGTCATCTGCAGCGTCGGCCGGCAGAACGGCAAGACGATGCTGATGCTTATCTTGGCGCTCTGGCACATCTACGCGCTGGACTCACCGACCGTGATCGGAACCGCCCAGGATTTGGCCAACGCCGAGAAGGCGTGGGGCGAAGCGGTCGAATGGGCGCAGTCCGACGAAGAGCTCGAGGAACTGATCGAGAAGGTCAACCTCGGCCACCCCAAATACTTCAAGCTGGTCACCGGCTGCCAATACCGTGTTGCAGCGGCATCACGCCGCGGCGGCCGAGGATTCTCCGGCGACCTGATCCTGCTCGACGAATTGCGCGAGCATCAGACCTGGGATTCTTGGTCTGCGGTCACCAACACCATGAACGCCCGCCCGAAGGCGCAAGCCTGGGCGTTCTCCAACGCCGGCGACGCACTCAGTGTGGTGCTGCGCTACCTGCGCGCCCAGGCCCACCGCGAGCTTGGATGGCCTGACGGCGATGCCGATGCCGACATTCTTGAAGGCATTGACGACGACATGGCCGAGTACCTCGAGCAGAACGCCGGGGAACAGGTCCTCGGATGGTTTGAGTGGTCCGCCGCACCGGCCGCCAAGCGCACCGACCACGGCGCCTGGGCTCAGGCAAACCCGTCAATGAATCACAGCGACATTGTCGAGAACTGTGTGACCGAGCGGGCGATCGCCGCAGCAATGCGAACCAACCCGCCGAGTCAGTTCGAGATCGAGGTTCTCTGCCGCTGGGTCTCCATGGCCGAGGCCGGACCCTTCCCCGAAGGATCGTGGCGCGAAACACTTGACAACGACGCCAGACCAAGCGACAGCACTGAAAGGTTCGTCGCACTGGCGATGAGCTGGAACAGATCCAAGTGCTACATCGCCCGAGCCGCCCGGGACGCCGAGGGTAACCCGGTGGTCGGTATCGCCGCCGATCGTAACGGCAATGACTGGGTGATCCCGTGGCTGATCGAGAACCGCGGCACCTACTCCGGCATCGTCATCCAGTCCAACGGCGCACCGGAGACATCTCTGGTCGACGACATCACCAACGCGCGGATGCCCGACGGCACCGCCGCCAATCTTCCCGTCATCGCCTGGGCCGGGCCGGATCTCGGCTCGGCCACCGGCATCATGTTCGACCGGCTCGACAAACGCCGCATCCGGCATCTAGCCCACCCGGGCCTGGACTCCGCGGCAACCTCGGCCAGCGTGAAAGTGCTCTCTCAGGGCGCCTGGGTCATCGACCTGGCCGCCAGCCCGTCCGATGCCGCACCGCTCAAAGCCGCGATCGGCGCCGTGTGGGCTGTGGAAACCGCCACCCCGGTTCGCCAGTCCGCCTACGAATCGAAGGACTTACTCGTTGTTTAACCGTCGCCCACCCACGCTGCTCAATCGCACCGTGCTGGTCAACCTCATCTCCGGCAACGCCGTCGGTGGAGTGCTGACCTATGAGGGACGCGACAGCCTGATTCTGCGCGGTGTGACCGTGCATGAGCCTGGCTCTGACCCCGCACCCGCCGACGGCGAAGTGCGCATCGACCGGATCAATGTCGATTTCATCCAAGTGCTTTAGCACTGAAGGGCGGTGCTGATGGCATTCGTCGCCACCGCCGGCTCAGTGCAGGCACTCTCACGCGCTACGCGCTACTCGCTGGCCCCGCCGGCGCGCCTGCAGCTGTCATCGACCTACTACGCCGACTACGCCGAGATTTACCGCACCCAGGAATCGGTGCGCACGGTCGTGTCGTTCCTGGCGCGCAACGTCGCCCAGCTCGGCCTGCACATGTTCGAGCGGGTCGGTGACGCTGACCGCCGCCGGCTGACCGAGCACCCGATGGCGCTGATGCTCAAACAGCCCAACCCGTGGACGACCAAGTACCGGTTCATCCAGGCGCTGGTGTGCGACTTCGCCATCTACGATCGCGCCTACTGGCTCAAGACCCGCATCAGCTCCGACGCCAACGGCCTAGTACGCATCCCGCCGCAGATCGTCACACCCGAGGGCGATAACTGGCTGACGCCCAACGCCTTCAAGGTCGACGGCACATCCGGCAGAACGATCTACCCGGCCGACGAGGTTGTCTACTTCCGCGGCTACGGCCTAGACAAGGACGTCGGCATCTCACCGCTGGAAGCGCTGCGCCGCACCTTGCGAGAAGAGTTCGCAGCGGGCGAGATGCGCGAACAGGTCATGAAAAACGGCGCCCGCATGAGCGGCTACCTCGAGCGTCCCAAGGACGCACCCGAGTGGTCGGATGCGGCCCGCGACCGGTTCCGCAGATCCTGGCAGGCGCAATACTCCGGCAACGGACCCGGCGCCGGCGGCACACCGATCCTCGAGGACGGGATGCAGTTCAAGCCGGTCTCCCAGACCGCCCGGGATTTGCAGTACATCGAGTCGCGCAAGCTGACCCGCGAGGAAGTCGCCGCGGCGTATTTCGTGCCGCCGCCGATGATCGGGATCCTCGACCACGCGACGTTCTCGAACATCACAGTCCAGCAGCGGATGCTCTACACCGAGACCTTGGGCCCGTGGCTGACGATGATCCAAGAAGAGATCGAGTTGCAGCTGCTCAAGGATTTCGAGCCGACACCGCAGCGGTTCTACGTCGAGTTCAACCTGCGCGAGAAGTTGTCGGGCGCGTTCGAGGAACGCGCGTCGGCGATCGCCCAGGCGGTCGGCGGCCCGACGATGACGGTCAACGAAGCCCGCGCACTGGACAACCGCCCACCGATCGAGGGCGGCGACGCGCTCATTGTGCCGCTCAACGTCACCCAGAACGGCGACCAAAATCCGATCCCGGCGGCCCCGCCGGACGAGACACCGGCATAGGCCCGGAGGACACACATGCTGACCAAGAACGCCACCATTCAGATCAAGGCCGGGCCCGAGGACGGCCTGAGCGAGGGCCAGTTCGTGGCCTACGCCAGCGTCTTCGGCAACGTCGACTCCTACGGCGACATCGTGGTCAAAGGCGCATTTGCCGACGACCTTGACCGCTGGGATAAATCCGGCAAGACCATTCCGCTGCTCTTCGGGCACAACATGGCCGACCCCGACTTCAACATCGGTTCGGTACTCACAGCCGAAGAGGACGAGGTCGGCCTCAAGGTGACCGCGCAGCTGGACCTGGAAAACCCGAAAGCCAAACAGGTGTATCGGATGATCAAGGGCCGGCGCATCGACCAGATGTCCTTTGCTTACGACGTGATCGACGGCGAGTCGGTCAAGTCCGCCGATGACGACGAGGATGACGTCTACGAGATCCGCAAGCTGAAATTGTACGAGATCAGCGTCGTCACCGTGGGCGCCAACTCTGAGACCGAGATCCTGGCAGTCAAGACGATGCCCACCGTCGCCGACCGTGTGGTCGCCGACATCAAAGCTGGCCGCGTGTTGTCGGCCAAGAATGAATCAGAACTGCGCAGCGCGCACGAGGCCCTGGGCCGCGTGCTGAAGGTTCTGGACAACACATCTGACGAGAACAAGGCCAGCGAGTCAGGCCCGTCTTGCCAGGCAGACGACGGCAGCGTCGCGATGAAGTCAACCGAAGTGGACGACGAGATCGTGACCGAGTTGCCCGAGGAGCTGCCCCGTGAGGCCACCCCGACCCCGTCCGTCGACTTCTCGGCGATAACCGATGCGATCTACGGCCAAATCCTGGCCGAGGTCGAATAACAAACGATCCGAAAGGAACACGCACTATGA
>CAJBHN010000872.1 GCA_903952805.1 uncultured Myxococcales bacterium
CCCGTGGGGCTCCCACAAAGCTCTGGGTGGAGCTGCGCCCCGAGGCCTTGGTGGCCACGACGATCCAGTCGAGGCTGCCCTCGGGCAGGTCCGCGACCGGCGTGAAGCTCAGGCCCGTCAGGTTGGCCTGCGTGAGCACCGTCGTGCTCCCGCTGCGCACCAACAACGTGAAGCTGACGGCACCCGACACCGTGGCCCAGGTGAAGGTCGGACGACGGCTGCGCACGATGGCCCCGTCGGCCGGAGCGACAGCCTGGGCCAGAGCGGGGTTGGTGGGGTCGAAGGTCACCGTGCGCTCGACGCGAGCGACCTGACCGGCGGCGTCTTTGAAGCAGGCCACAATGGTGCGACTGCCCTCGCTGGCGGTGTCGGCCAAGGTGATGGGGAGGGTGCTGTCGACGTTGCGGGCCAACGACGTGAACGTCGCCGTCGCGCAGTCGAGGCCCTCGGCCACCGCCGCACTGGCGATGGTGAGGTCACTGCTGCGCAGCACCACGTTGAACGGTGACGTCGTCGCAAACGCCGACACCGTCAGCGTCCCCGCCGGCGGCGTCAAATCGAGCGTGATGTCGTCGCAGGCCGTCGTCGTGCGCGCCAGCGCATCGGTGACCTCGACGCAGACTGTTTTGGTGCCCTCCACCGTCGGGCTGGCGATCACCAGGCCGGCCTTGGTCTGGGAAAAAGACTCAGCGGCACCGCTGAAGATGGGCGTGGTGTTGGCGAAGCGCATCGACGAAAAGACCAGATCCGGTTGGTCGGCGTCGACGGCGCTGATGGTGACCCGAACCTCGCTGGAGGTCGTGAAGGCGGCGCCATCGTTGATGAGCAACGTCGCCGACGGCGCCGTGGTGTCAAAGAAGATGGCGTCGGTGGCGCCGTCGGTGGCGACCACGGTGCTCTTGTTGCCGGCAGCGTCCTCGAAGCAGGCATCGACGACGAACTCCCCCGATGGCTCGGCCGCACCGATGCTCAGGGCAGCGCTCGCGGTAAACGCGACATAGCCGGCGTCGAGGGCACAGTTGGTGATGGCAGCCGTCCCGCGTCGCAGCACCACCTTGAGACGGGCCACATCGGCCGAGACATTGCTGAACGCCGCCACCAGCGATCGATCCGCAGAAAACGCCGCGCCGCCGTCGAGCTCAACGCTGCCGGTCGGGGCCACGCGATCCAGCGTGACAAAGTCGGTCGCGATGGCCGCGTTGTCGACGAGATCGCGCAAACAGGCCACCACCAGTTGGCTGCCGTCACTGTTGGCCAGCGTGAAGGTGGCGGGGGCGGCACTGCTGGCGACGTAGCCGACATCGACGTTGCAGTCGGCCGCGTTGCTGACCAGCTTGACCGTACCGCTCTCGCTCAGGTCTTCCAGGCGAGTGGCCACGCTGATGGCGCGGGTGATGACCGTGCCGTCAGCGACCACGAGGCGGGCACTCGGTGGCGTCTCGTCGAGCGTGACGGTGAACTTGAACGGATTGGGTTCAACTGCCGTGGCGTTGCCGGCAGCGTCGACGAACACAGCGAATATCTCGTAGTCGCCCTCGCCAGCCAACAACGGCAGGCCGGCGACAAACACGGTGCCGTCGCCGTCGCCGTCGACGGGAAGGTCGGAGGCTTCGTCGGCGTCGATGGCACCGACGAATGACAACGCGAACGCGTCGGCGTCGGCCACGGGGTTGCCGTCGAGGTCGGTCACGTCGACATCACGCCCCGTGGTGGCCTCGCCGACAGCGACGGCGACCGAGAAGGCCGGGCGGCCCAGGCGGAAGGCATCAGGACCGGTCTCTATCAAACGGTCGCCCGTTGGCGAAAATGCCAGGCCATGCAGCGCCGACGGCGGCGTCGTGTCGTACACGATGCGCGCATGGCCCGCCGCGGCCGAGCAGTTGCCGGCCGCGTCGCACGCAAAGCTCCACAGGTCGTGAATGCGCTCCTGCACCACCCCCGCCAACGACGGAAACAGCACCGTGCAGGCCACACCGTCACTGCACAACGCGACCCCAGCCGACAGCGGCGCCGCCGGTTCTCCGTCGGCGAAAAAGGTCGGTGCCCGCACCAGCGGCGACTCGCGCGCAGCGTCGTCGGCGTCGTCGACAGCCAGGCTGACGGTGGCTCGCACCAGCCCTTCGTTGGTAAAGCCGTCGCGGCGGGCGGCGGTACCGCGGGCAATGACCACGACGGGAGACTGGGGGGAAACGGTGTCGCGGAAGAGGTCGACGGGACCAAGGACCTCGCGGACACCATCGCGCTCCAGGTCGAGAAACACTCCAATGCTCCCCTGCCGATCCGGCAACGCCACCTCGAGTTCGTTATCGGCGTCATACGTCGTCAACGCCAAGGTTGCTTCGGCAGGCAACGAGTCGGCGGCGGCGCGCACCCGGGTGACGCCATCGTCGTCGAGCAGATGAATCCGCACCGACGACAGATTGGTGAAGCGCAGCGCGCGGCAGTCGGTAGCCGCATCCAGCGTCGAGCAGAGCACGAAGTCACCCGAAATGGGCTGCAACAAAACGGCCTCGGCGACCGTGGCATCGACGGCGCTCTGGTTGGCGACGGTGATGCTGTTGTCGCCGACGGCGAGGTTGTCGACGACCGCACCGCTGTAGGCCTGCGCGGCGGCGCTGACCTCCCAACTCTCGCCCACCAGGGTGGCGGGCACTTGATCAAGCACCCAATCACCATCGGCGCTCGTCACCGTCAGCCGACCAAGGGCCTGGCGTGACTGGCTGACCAGGCGAGCGTTGACGCTGATGTCGCCGTGGCGCCCGTCGGCGGTGTCGAGGTCCGCGCGCCGAAAACGCCCCACCAGCGTCCCCCGCAGCAGAGGCAACAGCGCGTCCACCGTCGAGGTCTCGTCGGCCTCCAGGAACGCCACATCGGTGCTGAAGGATCGGTGCCCCGCACGCCGCGCCGACACCGTCACCCGACCCTCACGCAGGCCCGGCAAACGCCAGGCCCCGGCGGTGTCCGTCGTCGTCGACGCCAACAGGCTGCCGTCAATGGCCCGGGCCTCGACCGTCGTGCCGGCTCGCTCGCGGGCGGTCCCGAGCTGCTCGACGTCGGCGATGCCGGCCAGCGTGCCCCGCAGCGCCACCAGCGTCGTGGTACGCACCTCGACAACGTTGCCGACATCGTCAAACAACCGGGCCTGCACCAACAGCGTCTCGCCATCCCGGGCCGTGGTGGTCAGGGGGTAGCTGGCGTCGACGTCAAAGGGCTGACGGCCAGAGATGAGGTCCGCCGGCAGGTTGCCGACGGCCACCTGCAGCTCGGCGGGCAGGTTGACGGCGGTGCTGTCGTCGAAGCTGACGGTCACGAGGACCGAACGACCCTCAAGGGGCGCCACGTCGTCGACGAGGATGGGCAGGGAGTCGGCAGGGGTCCCGTCGCGGCGCACGGCCAAGGCCACGGGCGCCGAGTCGTTGCCGGCGCGGTCACGCA
>CAJBHN010000873.1 GCA_903952805.1 uncultured Myxococcales bacterium
CGCCGCGGTGTTTGCGCTAGCACCGGCGACGATGGCCACACTGCCCACCTCCAAGCGCCAGCCCCGCCTCGCGGCGGCCTCGCGCTCGTCGCCGTCGGGCGAAACGCGGATCTTTCTCACCGGCTTTCCCGGCTTCATCGCCAAGCGCCTGCTGCGGCGGCTGCTGACCGATGACACAACGGCGACGGCAGTCTGCCTGGTCGAAGAGGGTCGCAAGAACGACGCTGACGGCGAACTCAATCGCATGCCTCCCGAACTTCGGACCCGCGTGCGGTTGGCCGTCGGCGACATTCGCAAGATGGACCTGGGACTCGCGGGCCTGGAACTGAAGTCACTTGGCGACGTCACCCATGCTTTTCACCTTGCTGGAGTACAGTCTGCCGCCGCCGGCCCGGCGCTGCTGAAGGCCGTCAACGTCGACGGGGTGCGCAACATCATTGCCTTCGCGCGGGAACTGCCCAAGCTCAAACGGCTGGTGCATTTTTCATCGTGTTTCGTCAGCGGCGACAGACAAGGTGTCGTGCTGGAGGAACACCTCGACGACGTTCCCGCCCGCCGCAGTCCCTATGAGGAGAGTAAATATCAGGGCGAGCGTCTCATGCGCGCAGCCATGGGCGACCTGCCCATCTCGATTGTACGTCCTGCCATCGTCGTGGGCGACTCCGAGACCGGCGAGGTGGACCGCTTCGACGGCGTCTATGCGATGGGCATCTTGCTCGTCACCAGCCCCGTCAGCGTGCCCATTCCCCTGCCTGGCCCCGGCATGGCCCCGCTCAATGTCATCCCCGTCGACTACCTCACACGCGTGGTGGCCCGCATCGCCGCTTCCGACTTCGCCGTCGGCAGGACCTTCCACGTGGTTGACCCAAACCCATTGTCGGCGCGCATGATTTACGACCTCGTTGCTCGCCGCAGCGGCAAGCGCACCGGCCCTCCAAGCGCACCGCAGACGGCGTGGGCGTCATCGATGGCGATGTCGCTGGCGGCGCAACGCGTCACCGCCATGGCATCACATCTGGCTCCTGTGCTCGACGTCATCCCCGGCTTTGAACGCCTTCGTCGTGGCGCCGCCGCCGTCGAGCTTTTTGATCGCTTCGTGCTCTACAACGCCAGCAACACCGCCCATCTGCTGGCAGGCACAGACATCGTGTGCCCTCGCTTCGACACCTACGTCGACGCCCTCGTCAAATACGTCAAAGACGCGCTGCGCGAAGAACGTCTCACCATCGACCGCAAGGTCGCAGACTCGTTGATGTGACATGAGTGGCCTCGTCGTCATCCCGTGCTTGCCTGTTGGCCGCGCCGAAGTCGCCGAGGCCCGCCGCGCTTTGGCCGGCCAGGGGCGCGGCACCGTCGACGATCTCACGCTGACCAAGCACCTGTGGCTGGCGCGCGCCCCTGCCCGCGGTGCTCGACACCCTCGCTGACATCTCGCTGCTCGACGTGGCGTTCAGCTCCAACGGCGACTTCGAGCTCAGCCAGGAACGCCCCGTGCGGGGGCCCCTGTCATTGGTCGCCTGGCGCTGTGACGACGAGCTGGTGGTCGAAGTCCTGGTCCTCAATGCGGCGCACCTTGCGGTCAACGCCTTCGACGCCGCCGTAGCCCGCGCCACGTTTCCATTTCGCCTCACCACTCCCGAGCCCGACCTCATCCGCGACGACGACACCACCGCAGAAGAAAACGTCGTGCGCCTTCAACGGTTCACGTTTGGCGCCCCGGGTCGACCACCCTCAGCACGAGCCACATCATGAAGAACACCCTCAGCATTGCCGAGTTGCGCTGGACGCTGCCGCTCACCCAGTTCACTGCCTCCGACCTCACCCCCAAGGAAGAGGACCGCCACGGTCGCCCCGGCGCCCTTGGACAAGAGCGGGCCCTGGCAGCTCTCGACCTCGGTCTCGGACTCCGCGAGCGCGGCTTCAACATCTTTGTCGTCGGTGCCTCTGGCACCGGTCGCACGTCGACCGTTCGGGAACTGCTGGAAGAAAAGGCCCGTGGCGAACCGGCCCCGTCCGACATCATCCTGCTGTACAACTTTGCCGACCGCGACCGCCCCCACGCCGTGCTGGTGCCCCCCGGTCAAGGGCCGGGCATCAAGAAGCGCTACGAGGTCTTCGTCGAACGCATGCTCGTCTCCCTCGAGAAAGCCTTCGAATCCGAGACCTATATCGAGCGGCGAAGCCAACTGGATCGAACCCACCAGGAAAAGACCGACCAGCTGCTCGAGAGCATTGACAAGGCGGCCCAGGAAAAGGGGTTCCTGCTATCGCGCACGGGGTCGGCACTCACGCTGTCGGTATCCGATGAAGAGGGGAATCCGCTGTCGGAAGACGCCTACGAGGCCCTGTCTGAGGACGAGCGCACCGAACTCGAGACCAGCGCCACGGAATTGCAGGCGGGCCTTGAAGACGCCCTGCGCAAGATTCGCGCATTGGAAAAAGAGACCGACGAAGCCATCGAACGCCTGGCCCGAGAGACGGCCGCCAGCGTCGTCGACCCCCTGGTTGCGGAGGTCAAGGTTGACCTCAAGGGCAGCTCGCAGCGGGTCATGGACCACCTCGACGATGTTGAAAGGGACATCCTTGATCGCTTGCGACGCCTGGTCCCCGAGAGCCAC
>CAJBHN010000874.1 GCA_903952805.1 uncultured Myxococcales bacterium
CCCAGCAGCGTGTAGTTTCGCATGCGGGTCGAGCCCATGAAGCCCACCCGCATCAGGCCCGAGTTCAGGCCGATGCCGATGTCGATCGAGGGCTTGCCCTCGGCCCGCCATTTGACCTGCAGCTCGTCGAGTTTTTCCAGCATTTCGACGGCGGTGACGGCGGCGCGGGCCGCGTGGTCTTTCTGTTCGATGGGCGCGCCCCAAAACGCCATGATCGCGTCGCCCATGTATTTGTCGAGGGTGCCCTCGTGAGCAATCAAGATTTCTGTCATCGGCGTGAGATATTCGTTGAGGAACTGGGTCAGGCCCTCCGGGCTCAGTTTCTCCGACATCGTCGTGAAACCGCGGATGTCCGAGAACATCACCGTCAGCTCCCGTTCGGCGCCGCCGAGGCCGGCCATGTCCGGGTTGCTCAAGAGCTGCTCGACGACGGTGGGGGCCAACACCGTCGAGAACTCGGCCTTCAAGCGCGCCTTCTCGCGGCCCTCCGTCAGATATCCCCACACGGTGATGCCGACCCAAGTCGAGCTCATCTGCAAGATGAGGGGGACGTCGTAGAACCATCGGTTCGCCTTGAAGAGCAGGTTCCAATCGATGAACCACCAGCTGCCCACGCAGGTCACCAGAAACACCACGCCGGCGGCCACGGGCAGACGCGGCAGCACCAGCCCAAACAACAGGCCGACCACGACGCACAACAGCATCTCGATTTGAATGTGCAGGCTGGGTCGCTTGAGGGCATTGCCATCGATGATGTTTTGGATGGCGGCGGCATGCACCTCGGTGCCAGGCACATTGGGCGAAAACGGCGTGACCCGTTGGTCGAAGGTGCCGATGGCGGTGACGGCGACCAGCACGATCTTGCCTTTGACGATGTGCTTGAGGCTGTCGATGTCGAGGGAGCGCTCGCTGCAGCGGGCGAATCGTTCAGCGACACCTTCGTCGGCATCTGGTGGCCGGGTCGTTGGGAGGTCGGCGCAGTAGACGTCGGACAAGGCGACGCGGGGAAAGGCGCCGCGCTGGTCGGCGGGCAGGGCGGGGTCGTTGGAGCCTGAGGGACCGTAGTAGTTGATCAGCAACCTTCCGTTGAGGTCCACGGGCACGCGCACAAGCGAGCCGTCGTCACTGGGAAAGCCAATTTCGGCCAGGCCCACGTGGTAGGCGGGGTCCGCCAGCAACAGGGGGTTGGCGCCGAAATGGGCCGACGCGGTCGAGAGGCTCAAAGCCGGCAGCAGGGCATCACCGATGCGGTACACCAGCGGCAAGCGTCGCAGCACGCCGTCGGGATCGACGTAGGCGGAGAAAAAGCCGACGTTTGACGCCACATCGAGAAACAGCCCCTGCGGCAGGATGAGCTCTCCCTTGACCTCGATGAGCGCTGTGAGGTCCGAAGGTTTGCCGCCCTCGTGAACGTCGAGTTGGGCGACGGTGGCTTCGGCTCCCTTGCTCTTGGCGTCGTCGCTGAGTTCGGTGATTTTCCAGCCGAAGCCGTATTGCCGATACACGAACGGATCGAGCGTCTCGATGGCGGCGATGTAGTCGCTGGCCACCCGGGGCTTGCCATCTTCGGCCTCGGTATTGATCACGGCGCCCTGGACCACCTGGGTGGCGTGATCGTCGTAGGCCTCCTTGAGGCGCTCATCGCCGTCGGTGGCCGCATGCCAGCGGTCCTCGATGGTCCTCGCCCTGCTGGCGAGCAGCGCGATGGCCTCTGGTGCCGGAGCGCCCCCGTCTTTGAGCGCATCGATGGCATCGCCGAGGGCGGCCTCCTGCAGCAGGGTCTCGAGTCGATCCGCGTGACGCTGGTCGACGCCAGGAGGGTCGGCAAACACCATATCGAAGGCCACGACGTCGGCGCCGGCGGCCACCAGATTGTTGATGATAAACGCATAGTTCTCGCGATCCCACGTGCCCCAGCGGCCAAAGGCGCGAATGGTCTCTTCATCGCCAGCGGCGATGACCACCTTGGGGTCAACGTCGATGCGGCCACGCCACTGGAATTTGAGGTCCAGCAGCTTGCGTTCAAAACCCATCAGGGGCGAGCGCTCCCAGGCCAGAATGGGCTGGAGATAGGTGTAGCCACAGGTGACGACGGCGAAAAACGCCGACAGCGCCAACGGAATGCTCTTCTTCAGGTTCATGTCGCGCGGCTTCCTGGCTCACGTGTGGCGCCGGTCGGGCTGTCAGGTCTGGTGTCGACGTCGCCAACCAGGCCGTCGGCGCCCAGGGCTGCCCAGGAGTGGGCCACGGCCGTGCTGTTGGTGGACCGCAGGCACCGTGCATGCCAGCCGAGGCGGGTCACGTCGGTGGCGTCCTCGACGCGGTACCAAAAGGGCAAGAGGTGGGGCGCACTCTGTGCGCTCAGCCGATCAACAGTGACGTCGTGAAAATGCAGTCCGGCCATGGTCTCACGGGCATGGCGCTGGGCACCAAGCAACCACCCATGACCATCGAGGGTGGCCCCCAAGACGACGGGCTCAAATTGCAGCGCTCGAAACGCATGGTCGAGAAGATACGTCGGCAGCGTCGGCGACGTGTCGCCGATGACCGCGACGGCGCGCGCGCCTCGTTCATATTCGCCCGCGCACAGGGCAAGCAGGTCCTCGTCTGCGTCGCGGAAGTCGAGGCGGGCTCCCGCCGCGTCGGCGAGGGAACGCCATGTCGTGCCGGTCGGTTCAGTGGCGTCGAGGGCGTCGACGGACAACACCAATTTGCGGTTGAAGTCGGCGCCAGCGCGAGTGATGCGCCACGACGCACAGGCGACCAGGGTGTCATGGGCAAACGCGCTCGTCAGCCGGGTGGCCACGGCGTCGCCGAATGCTGCCCGGAGCCCGGACCTGGTCGGGTGCGACGGACCGTTGGCGATGAGGATGAGGCTCTCCATGACCGGGGAGGATAGCAGGCCCGCTGAAAACGAATTTCGTTCGTTTGCATCGGTGGCGCCGTGGTGGTGGCACTCGTGTCCTGCCCCCGGCCGTCCGGCCGGGTGGCGGTCCGGTGCAGCGCGACAGGCGTCTCGGCTGCCGGGAGACTGGGGATGACGTGGTCCGCACGGTTTGGCGTGGCGCCCGACGTCTTGGCTTTCCAACGGCTGGTGTCGGCGCTAGCTGTGCGCATGTCCAAGACGCCACTGACCTACAAAGATGCCGGGGTCGATATCGATGCTGGCGACGACGCCGTCGAGCGCATCGGCAAAAGCGCCCGCTCCACCCACATCCCCGGTGTGTTGTCCGGCGTCGGCGGCTTCGGCGGCTTGTTTGCCCTGAAAGAGGCGATGACGACGCTGGAGGATCCGGTGCTCGTGAGCGGCACCGACGGCGTCGGCACGAAGTTGCTGGTGGCGATTGCGGCCGACAAGCACGACACCATCGGCCAAGACCTGGTCGCGATGTGCGTCAACGACGTGCTGACCTCGGGAGCCCGCCCGCTGTTTTTTCTGGATTATTTTGCCACCGGCGCCTTGTCGCCGGCCCACATGGCCACCGTGGTGGACAGCATCGCCCGCGCTTGCAAGCAGAGCGGGTGCGCTTTGATTGGTGGCGAGACGGCTGAACTCCCTGGCATGTACCAGCCCGGCCACTACGATCTGGCCGGCTTCACCGTCGGCGCCGTCGAGCGCAAGCGGATTGTCGATGGCGCGCGGGTCAGCGTTGGTGACTCCATCATCGGCCTGGCGTCGTCGGGGCTGCATTCCAACGGATTCAGCCTGGCACGGGCCGTGGTATTTGACCGGCTGCACAAGAAGCTCGACGACGTTCTGGTCGAGAAGCTGACGGTGAAAGACGTGCTCCTTCAACCCACCCGCCTCTACGTCAAACCCATCCTCGACGTGCTGGCCGACGTCGACATTCTCGCGATGGCCCACATCACGGGCGGCGGCCTGCCGCAAAACCTGACCCGCGCGTTCCCCCCGGGGACCGCCGCCCTCATCGACGAGCGTCGGTGGCCCGAGCCGCCAATTTTCGACGTGCTGCGTCAAGGTGGTCCAATCGAGACCGATGAGATGCGGCGCACCTTCAACTGCGGCATCGGCTTTTGCGTCGTCGTCGGTCAGCAAGACGTCGGTCGGACGCTCGAGCGCTTGCGCAAAAGTGGCGAAGCGCCTTTTGTCATCGGCGAGGTGGTCGCTGGTGACGGCGAGGTCCGTTACGCATGAATGACCTCGACACCTCCCTGGTGGGTCGGACCTGCACACCCGACCGGCCTCTGCGGGTGGCGGTGTTGGCGTCGGGGGGAGGCAGCAATCTGCAGGCCCTGCTCGACGCCCGGGGCCAGGGGCCATGGGACGTCGTCAACGTCGTCGTCAACGTCGCGGGCGCCGGCGCCATCGACCGAGCGCGGGCTGCTGGTGTGTCTGTGGTCGTCGTGCCCCACGTGGGTTTGTCGCGCGCCGAACATGAGGGCCGCGTGCTTGACGTGTTGGGTGCCCACGACGTCGAGCTGGTGGTGTTGGCCGGCTACATGCGCGTGGTGACCGAGGTCTTCGTCAGTCGCTTTCCCCAGCGCATCCTCAACGTGCATCCGGCGCTGCTGCCGTCGTTTCCCGGCCTGCATGGCGCGCGGCAGGCGCTCTCGCATGGGTGCCGGGTGACAGGCTGCACGGTGCATCTGGTCGACGGTGGCGTCGACACGGGCCCCATCTTGGCCCAGGCTGCCGTGCCGATCCTTGACGATGACAACGAAGCCACGTTGCAGCGCCGGATCCAGCTCCAGGAGCACAAGCTGTTGCCGGCCGTGGTGACGGCCTGGTCCGAAGGTCGGGTGGTTCAGCGGGGCGGATTGACCCGGTGCTGCGGCGTCGTGGTTGCTGCGGGCTAGGGCCTTGTACTGCTCGCATGTTCATTCTGTTTCAGGAGTGGCGGCGGTCTGGTATCGAACGCTGGCGATGGCGGCATGCGTGCTGTCCCGCTGCAGTGGCGTCGGTCGAAAGGGAGTCCCGTGGCTTGGTTCGAGGTTTTCATTCCTGGCAAGGACGACGCGCTCGGGATCACGCTGACCCTGGAGGCGCCCAACTGGATCGGCGCGTTGCGCACCGGCCTGCAAAACCTCGGTGAAGGCCAGGAATCCATCTCCAATGTCATGTGTGACATCAAGGAAGATGGCTCCATCCACGTCACCAACGTCAGCAGCAACCGGGTTTTCCGTTTGCTCGAGGTGCAGGCGCCTGCGGTGTCGCAGCGGCCGTCGTCAGGTGCACCGGCGGTGCCGCCGGCGGCGCCGTTGGCCCCGGCTCCTGGCGTTGAAGACGCCGTGGGGACGTCAGGTGGCCCCGGGCCGTCCAGCGATGGGTCAAAAACCCTCCTCGAATTTCAGCGCTTCGACCTCAGTCCCGAGGCGGCGTACGCCGCTGCCGTGCTTCCTGCGCCGTCGAAGGCCGGGCCGCCGCTTCCGCCTCAAGAGACCGACGAGACCGTGCGCAACCCATCGTCAGCAGGGCACTCCCTGTCGTCGCCGACGTCGGTGCACACGTCCCAGCAACCAGAATCCGCCGAAATGTCCGTCCCCTGGACGTCCATGCCGCCGCCTTCAGCGGCGACCGGGCCTTCGGTGACGGTGTCGTCGCCGCTGCCGCCGTCGCTGGCGTCGCTGCCGACGGTGGGCCCTGCCGCCAAGGGCTACGACATCACCCTCCAGCACGCCAAGGCGCCGGCGCCTGCCCCGGTGTCCATGCCATCGACGCCGGCCATGGCGCCGCAGGGGTCGCCCTTGCTCGAGGCCACCGAGCCGATGGCGGTCGCGCCGGCGGCTTCACCTGCCTTGCAGGCGTCGGTGCCGGCGGCAGTGCCGGCGCCGCCTGCCCGGACTCCGCCGCCGGCGCCCGTACCCGCGGCTGCTCCCGTTGAGGCCACCGAGAGGATCGCCCGCGCCCCGGCCGCCAAGGCGAAGCCCACGGGCCCGGTGCCATCGCCAACGGCGAGGGGCGTTACCGCGCCGCCGCCCAAGCGCAGCAGTGGTCAGTTCGAGAACGCACCACGCCCGGTGAGTCGCGAGGTCTCTGGCGACAGCTACCAGCTGTCTCCGGCTGCCGGGATGTCCGCCGAGGCCGTCGCCGAAGCCGTCGCCGACGTCTTTGATGCCACCCAGGGCCTGCTGATGGAGGGGGCCGTCGATCCGGCGCGTATCGCCGAGGTCCTGCTCGATATCGCGCTGAGCCACGTGCCGGCGGAGTCCGGTTCGTTCTACATCGCCGACGTCAACGGCCACGAACTGGCCTTCGCTGCCGTCCGCGGCCCCAAGGCCGACGCCATCAAGAAGGGGCGTTTCACCGTGCCGGTCGGGCAGGGGATCGTCGGATTTTGTGCCCTGGAGGGGGTGTGCCTGCGCGTCAGCGACATCCAGCACGATCCCCGCCATTTGTCGGCCGTGGCGACTGCCGTCGGGTACAGCCCTCGCGATACGCTCTGCGCGTCGGCGGAGAAGGACGGGAGGCTCTATGGCGCCGTCCAGCTCATCAATGCGACTGAAAGCTTCACAGCGGTCCATATGGAGGTCCTCCGGTACATCGGCTTGACTGCTGCGCAGCTCCTTGAACGCCACTTCGAGACGACCTGATGCGCCCTCCGTTACTTTCGGAGGGTCTGGTGCAGACCCTCCCCCAGGCGATGGGACCTCGAGGACCTGACTGCTGCCGGTGGCGGCCAGTGCGACAAGCGATTTCGCGCCGGCTCGGCGGCGCGCTCCTTGTGCCTGTTCCGTCAGCAAGGAGGGAGGCCCGATGAGCCTGGACATCTTGCGCGCCATTCAACTGCGCGACGGCGTCTATGTCGTCGTGTGCCTCTTGTTTGGAGCCTTTTTTCAAGCAGCCGAGACTGGCCTGTTGACGATGGCGCACGCCCGCATCCAGGAGGTCGTCAAGGAGGCCGAGGGCCGGGGGCAACGCCTGACCAGCCTGCTGCGGTTGTGGATTCAACGACCCGACCACGTGCTGACGGCCATCGTGGTGGGCAAGCACGCGGCCCACATGGCCATCGTGCTTGGGGTCATCGTCACGCTCGAAAACGCCGACCAAAGCGCCGGTCTGTCGCTGTGGTTGGCTCTGACGGTCGGCGCGCTGCTGTTGGCGGTGATTGTCGCCGTTGAACTTGTTGCTCGAGCCGTTGCCAAGGAAAAAGCGCCGTTGGCGGTGTCGGTCACTTTCCCCGTCGTCGTCATGGCCTACGTCGGCACCTGGCCGGTGGTCATGGTGCTGACGCGCTTGTCGCGCCTGGCGGCACGGTTGGCGGGGGGCAATGCGTCCCGTTCGGGACCGTTTGTCACCGAGCAGGACATCGTCGAGATGATTGCGCTCGGCCGAAAAACGGGGGCCATCGACAAGGTTGAGGGCCGGATGTTGACGTCGATCATCGAGCTTGGTGACACCCTCGTGCGCGAGGTGATGGTGCCACGGACGGAGATTTCGTCGCTGCCCGTCGAGGCCACGTGGCTTGAGGTCATGGCCGAAGTCAAGGAGGAAGGCCATTCACGACTGCCGGTGTACGACGGCACTCTCGACGACATCCGCGGCTTCTTTCATACCAAGGACCTGCTGACAGGCGACATCGACCCCAAGCGCTTCCGCCTGCAAGACCATCTGCGCCCGGTGGAGTTCGTCCCCGAGCTGGGTCGCGTCTCCGACCTGCTGCGCACTTTTCAACGCAAAAAGACCCACCTGGCCGTCGTCGTCGACGAATTCGGCGGCACCTCGGGCATTGTTGCCCTGGAAGACGTCCTGGAGGAAATCGTTGGGCCCATCCAAGACGAGCATGACGACGAAGAAGCCCAGATCAAGCGGCTGAGTGACACCCGCTTCACGGCCGAAGGTCGCGCCAGCCTCTACGACCTCGCCGAGGTTCTCGGGATCACGTTTCCCGAGGGAGGCTACGAGACCGTTGGCGGCTTCTTGATTGCCCGGGCCGGACGTATGCCCCGCGTCGGCGACAATGTTGGCTACGAGGGTCACATCTTCGTCGTCGTCGAAGCCGACGAGCGCAAGGTTTCGCGTGTCGACATTGAGCGCACGGCCCCCCTGCAAGCCACAGAAGCCAGCGGGCCCAATGAGCCCGCGCCCGGCGATTTGCCCGCCGATGACAGCGAGCGGGAACTGACCACCACGCCAGCGGAGCATCCGTAGCGTGAAGTGGCGTTGGTCGCTTTCTCGCGCCCCGGCAGAGCCCCCGATACACTGAAGCCGTGCCAATCGATGTCGCCCAACTCAAGAAGGTGGCTCTCTTTGAGAGCCTGCTGCCAGACCAACTGAAGCTCATTGCGAGCATTGTCGACGAGCAGCAGGTCAAGCCATCGACCAAGATCTTTGCTGACGGCGACCAGGCCGACTGCTTCTATTTCATCGTGCAGGGCAAAGTGCGCATCTCCAAGCACGTCCCTGGCATCGGCGAGGAGGCCTTGAGCATCCTCGAACCCGGCGACTACTTCGGCGAAATGGCGTTGATCGACGACGCCAACCGCAGCGCAGACGCCATCACCAACACGACCTGCACGTTGGGCTCCATCTCGAAGGCCGCCTTCGACAACCTGCTGTTCATGAACAAGGACCTCGCCTACGACCTGCTGTGGACGTTCGTGCGGGTGTTGTCGTCTCGACTGCGCGAGACCAATGAAAAGATGCGCGCCTTCCTGGTGATGGCCGGCAAGTTCTGAGGGGGTCCCGGCCGCCCCACGGA
>CAJBHN010000875.1 GCA_903952805.1 uncultured Myxococcales bacterium
ATGTACTCCAGAATGAACTCGCTTCGAGATTCTCCACGGCGGGGATTCAGGTGGCTGTTGCGCCGACGCCGTTGCAGTTGGTGTGGTCGCTGACGGCCCGCCCCAAAGAGGCCCCTGCAGTGGTCCTGCTGGATGCGCGTCCCAATGGATTTGGCGTCGAGGCCCTGGCGTGGCTTCGCCAAGACGCCAGCCGGACCTGCCTGGTGGTGCTGCTCAACGACGGCGATGACAACGCCATGACCCGCGCCGAACTCGCGGAGGCAGCGGCGATCATTCCGGCACCTGCGCGCCCCGGCGCGATTCTGCGCACCGTTCGCCGGGTGCTGCACGGCGAAGAGCCAAGCCATATGCTGCGCTGGATTCCCCCGAGGGCGCCGCCACGAATCCAGACCCCCAGCACAGCCTCGAGTGTCTGAGTATGTCGGCCACCCCCACGACCACAGACGCCGTCACACCACGCGGGCGCGGCCCAGGGCAGGCAGGCGCACCACCCGCCCCTCGCTGCCAAAGCGGGCCTTTTTCAGCGTGACGCGAACGCCCTCGCTGTCTCCCGTCAAAAACAGCCTCGTCGCTGCGGCATAGACCAGCGCGTTGCCGCCACAGGTGACGTCGAAACCGCGACCATCTTCACCCCAATTGCGCCGGAACTGGTTCACAAAGACCACCGTGGCGCGACTGCGGGCGGCCTGTAGCGTCAACCGACGCACCGACTGGCTCATGAGCCGGGCCAGATAGCCCGCCGGCGCCGTACCCGTCGTGCCGCTGAGTTCAGCCAGGGGCACCAGGGCCGCGACGGAGTCGACGACGATGACCTCGGCGGCTCGCGCCCGCAGCAATTCATCGACGACGTGCAAGGCCTGCTCACCGCTCTCGGGTCGCGCGATGACGAGGCCATCGGCGGCGACCCCCACGCGATGCAGGGTCGCACGCTCCAGGCCGTGGTCGGCGTCGACGTAGGCGGCGACCGCACCACGCCGCTGCGCTGCGGCACACAACGTCAACGCCAACGTCGTCTTGCCGATGCCCGCTGGCCCGGCGATCTCCACCAGGCGCCCACATGGCAATCCGCCTTGCAAAACGTCGTCCAACTCAGGCATCCCCGTCGACAAGCGCAGCAGCGCCGGCGGTTCCGCGGCCCCAAACAGCGCCACCGTTGAGCGCCCCGCCAACGCCTCCAGTCGGGCCAGCGCGGCCCGCCAGGCCGGTCGCTTCGACGACGACGTCGACGTCGATGTGGTTGTCGTTGTCGTTGTCGACGACGATGACGACCCATCCTCGGTCAGAAGATCGCGATCGAGGGTCACCGGCTCAACGACCGGTGTGGGCTTCGCCGTCGTGGCAGCAATGACGGATTCGGCAGCAGGCTCAAGAACAGGGGCGAGATGGGCAGCGAGCGTGGACATGTGGACCTCCGGACCGTCATTCACCACAGGTCGTGCCAACGCAGGCCGATGGCTGTCGACGACGACACCGCCAGCCAATGTGGCGCGCCGTGACCGGGACATGGGTGGCGGGGGTTGAGAGATGGCGCTCGTTCCACCAGCAATGTCTTCCATGAAGCCATCATCCGACCGACGCCAGCCCAATCTCGAACGCGAATGTCCGCGGCCAGTGGATCATGAGCTCCACGCGCAGCTCGCCAGCGCCCTGCGCGAGCGCCACGCACGACGTCTGCCGCCGGATCATCGCCTCGACATCGCCGCCGTCGTCGGCGACGCCGCTGCGGCCATCGTGGTCGTCGTTGGCACCGACCGCCGCGCCCACGAGGTCTTTGTCTGTGCCCGCGGCGCCGGCGAGGGCCTCGACGGTCCCCTGGCCACCGCTGTTGACGTGGTTGACGGCATTTTGCAGGGCGTCGTTGGCCGGGACGATGCGTTTGTCCCGCTGGACTGGGAGGGTCGCGCGTATGAAGGCGGCGTCGTCTTTGTCCGCGGCGAGGTGCGCGACTACGTCGCGGAAGAGGCCGCTGCAGCCCTGTTGGGCGAAGCCCTTCCGCCCCGAGCCATCGGCGCCGGGCACCATGGCGTGGGCGGCACCGTCACGCGTTGAGTCGCCAAGCCCTGTGTTGGATCGCCGTTGACCGGTGCGGCCGTCGGGGGCGAGCCAGGTCGGTCCCACCGGCGGTGAGCGGCCGTTCCCGGACGGGGTGGGACCTGCTACCGCACCGCCATGGCGAGGCTCCGACAATCGACCACCGCGACGGTGATCCCCCCCACGACCACGTCGACCGCTGTCACACAGCCGACGAAGGCCACGAAGGCCGCGAAGGCCGCGAAGGCCGCGAAGGCCGCGAAGGCCACGAAGGCCACGAAGGCCACGAAGGCCACGAAGGCCACGAAGGCCACGGCACCGTCGAGGAAACGCGCGGCACCGGTGCGGTCAAGGAAGTCGACGACGACGACGGCGACGGCGACGGCGACGACGACGAAGACGATGACAACTACGACGATGACGACAGAGCTGTCAATCGCAGGATGCGAGATCGAA
>CAJBHN010000876.1 GCA_903952805.1 uncultured Myxococcales bacterium
ATGGCTGCGGCGATGATGTGGTCAAGGTCTTGCTCACCGTTGCGATTGCGCTTCATCGGGTTGAAGCGCAGCTCGATATGGTCGACGCGGCTGGAGCGGTATTCCTTGCCGATGATTTCGTAGACTGCTCGTTCCATGGCCGCTGGCGACGACTGAATCTTTTCCGTCCACTCGTGCATGATCCGCAGGTAGTCCTCGAGGGAATGGGTCGTGCCGGGCCGGATGGTCACCAGCTCGACGAACTCCCAATATCCCTTGGTGGGCAGCTTGAAGCCCTGATCCATGGCAATCGAGTAGAGGATGTGCGGAGCAACCGCGCTGCCAACGTGGATGTGCAGGTCAATCAGGCTCGCAGGCAGACGCGGGTCGAGCCCATCCCGGCGCAGGGAACCGCCGCCAGTCTCTGGTCCGTGGCCCAGATGTGGAACCGGGCCACTCACTGCATCCTCGTCGCTCTTCATAGTCAAAACCTCGGAAAATCAGGTGCGTTGCCGGTTGTAGCGCCGCTGGCCGCGCCAAAGAACGTTTCGACAGGCTATACCAACGACCCCTCACGCATCGAGAGTGCCATGTCTGTGACCCTTCGCTCGCATCAAGACATTGCCCAGGCCTTCGTGAAGCTCGGTGTGAAGCCCGAGGCGCTTGAATCCAAGAAGGATTTGGAAAAGGCCCTCGACGGCGCCAAGGCCAAGGACCCGGTGCTGGTCAAGGCGCTTGAAGGCGTCGTCCTCGACGGCATGAAGAAGGACGAGAGGGAACGCCTGGCGGTTTTGGTCGGCGACGTTGCCAGGGGCCGTTTCCCCAACGCAGGCGTTGGCGTCGGGGCCAGCGTCGGCGGCGCCGGCGTCATGCGTTTCAACCTGGAGGCACTCCTCGACGAGAAGGGGCGCCTCACGGAAAATACCCCCGACGTCGTCGCCCTGCTCAGCCGCTACAAGGTCGACGGGCCCGTGGGCCGTCCATTTGAGCGGGTGTTGGTCCATGCGGCCAAGATCGACGAGGTGCTGCGCAGCGAAAGCGATCCCGACAAGCTCGTCGATGTGATCATGAGCAAGGACCTGCGCCGGCAGGTGTTTCTCCTGGAGGGGGTCTCCAAGCTCTACACAGACATCCACGGCAAACCCGCCGAGCGCGTCTACCTGGGCGCCAAGGCTCTCGAGGACCACATCGGGCACTTCTCGATGAGCAGGTCGAACCTGGCGACCGCGGAGAAGGTCGGAGCCAATCCCAAAGCGATCGCGCTGCTGAAGTCCGACATGGAGGCTTCGCGTCGCGAGCTGAAGAAGCTCGTGACCGAGGAATGGATGCCCGATGCCAAGGGCCGCATCCCCGCCATGCGCGACGTCGTGGAGGACTGGGGTGACGCCAAATGGGGCAGCGCGGACAAGGACCTGAAAAACGTCAAGGCCGAGCTGTCACGGCGTCTCGAGAAGATAGAAAACACGCCCTACGACATGAACGACCTCGAGGGCGGCATCCATGAACTTCGTCGCCAGCTGCGATGGTTCCCCATCTACGCCGAGGGCTTGAATGGGCTGTTCCAACTTGACGAGGGGCAAAACCCAATCAAAGCGTACGAGCCGATGCTGCGGGAGCCGATCGCGACGTCGAAGTACGTGACGCTACCGTCGGCGGAGCGCGAGGCGAGCCCGGTCGAACTTCCCAAATCCGTCTACTGCGCGCTCATGCAACTGACCCTCGACCTTGGCGGCCTCAAGGACGCCGGTGAGCCCATCCACTTCATCCGTGAGGCGTATGTGCGCGCGGGCGTCGCCGATGAGCGCGGTGCGGCGAGGGCCGTGGCCAAGCTCTTCACAGGGGTGGCCGACGAGGAAGAAATCCACGCGGGTGCTCACACGCATTATGAGGCCATGAAGAAGAATGGTCTGGTCCGCGAGCTGCGCCACGCCGTCGAGAACAACTAATCGCTCCTTGGCGCGATCGACGTCCTCTGTCGTGGACCCCTCGTGGGGCCATGACATCGTGCTGCGTTGTGCAGAGTGAACGATGTGTCCTGGTGCCGCGACCGGGGCTTCGTGATCACATCTCGC
>CAJBHN010000877.1 GCA_903952805.1 uncultured Myxococcales bacterium
CTCCACCAGCCAGTTGACAATCCCCGAGGCCTCGCGGCTGACGCCCGGCAGCTACGAATGGTCGGTGGATGTCCGGGATACTTTGGGCCGGACGACGACATCGTCAACGTTCCAATTCGACCTCGCCGACCGTTTCGCGCCTGATGCGGTGGAGGCGCTGTGGCCGGTGGACACGCAATCGTCGAACCGCACACCGTGCTTCACGTGGCAGCGCGGCGACGACAGCGTCACCTCCTATGCCTTCCGGATCGTCGACGACGCAGGCACCGAATTGGACCGTCGGCAGGTCACCGAGACCTCGGTCTGCCCGAACGTCAGCCTGATTCCTGCCATATACCATTGGTCCGTCAGCGCCGTCGACGGCTTTGGTTCGAGCGCCCCCACGACCTCCACATTCACCATTCGCGCCAAGCAAATCCGCTACGACATCGAGGTCGCTGAAGACCGCGACCTCCGCACGCCTGCCGTGCGCCAAACCGGATTGCTCACCAACGAATACACGCTGGCCCAGCAGGAAAGTCTGCAGGAGGGGCGCTCCTGGTTTTGGCGCGTGACTGCCAGTGACGAAGCCAACAATCGCACGTCAACCGATCCGACGCGTTTTTCGATCGGCGATTCTTTCCCGCCCAACGATCCGGAAGCCATCTTTCCCGCCGATGGATCCCGCATCCTGAATACGCAACCGCAGTTCGTGTGGCAATCCACCGGCGATTTCAGCGGCGAGGCGTTTTACGCTCTGCAGGTATCCGAAACCAGTTCATTTTCGACGCTGATCATCGAGGGTCTCGACAGTACCTCCACGAGTTACCAGACCGAACGCACCGAGAGGCTGCGACCGGGGGCGACGTATTTCTGGCGATTGGCCTTGCGCGACGTCGTTGGAAACCGGGGCGTCGGCAGCGTTCACTCGTTCACCGTCGACGTCAAAGCTGTGGCCTACCAGATCGAACTCAACCGCGGTGTTGACGGCCCCATCGTTTACCGCGGCGAGCGTCAGACGACTCGTCTGCATGACCTGCCGCTGAGCGCCCGCCTCGATGAGGGCGTCACCTATGAATGGCACGTCAACGCCAAGGACCCGGCGGGAAACCTCACCAAGACGACGTCGACGACGATCTTGCTGGAAGACCGCAGCGCTCCTGAACCAGCCGTCTTGCTGTACCCGCGTGATCGCGACGTGGTGCTGACCCAGATCCCGGGGTTCACCTGGCAGGCAGCCATCGATGCCTCGCCGGTGGCTTATACCCTCGTTATCGCTCTGGACGAAGGTCTGAGCCTCGAGGTGGCGAGCCATACCGGCATCCTCGACCCTGGATTTCAACTGACGACGCCCCTCGACCGCGACAAAACGTATTTCTGGGCGGTCATCGCCACCGACGAAAAAGGGCTGTCGAGCCGCAGCGCGATTTCCCGTTTTGGCGTGAGCAGCGCACCCGAACGCTATCGCGTGGAAGTGGGGCACGACTCCACCTTCGCGGCAGTGGACCATCGGTACGACGCGAGGGCGGCCACGCGCTTCACGACGCCAGTCACCGATTTGTTGCCGCTGGCCACCGACCAGTTCTGGCGTGTCGAGACCGTCGATCGGGTCGGCCGTTCGGTCTTGTCGGAGAGCGCCCGCTTCCGGATCGACCAGGTCGCCGGCGTCGTGCCGGGTGGATTGCTCGGCTCCTATTTCGACGGGGTGTCGCTGCGAGACCGCAAGGTGCAACGGCTCGATGCCCAGGTGGATTTCCCCGCACTGGCCGATGGCAATCCGAGCAGCGACTTTGATACCGGCATTGGCGTCGATACCTTCTCGGTTCGCTGGACGGGTTTTGTGCTCGCCGACCAGGACGGGCCCATGAAATTCTATCTGACCAGCGACGACGGGCATCGCCTGTTCATCGACAACGTCCCGGTGCTTGATGATTTCACCGTTGGTGGCTTGCGCGTCGGTGAGGGCAGCGTCGAATTGACCGCCGGCTGGCACGACATCCGTGTCGAAATGGTGGAGAACACCGGGGTGGCGTTCGCCCGCCTCGAGTTTGAGGATGCATCCCACGAGCGGCAGGTCATTCCGTCGGATCATCTTGGCGTCAACGGCGACAACACCGACAGCACGGGCCCCATCATCAGCGATGAGCATATGGTATCGGTCGCCCCGGCGGCCTCCACCATCTCGGCACGAACCAACGAGTTGTCAATCATCGCGGTCGAGTACCAGACGACGAACAACCCTGCCTTCGTCGGGGCGCAGATTTCGTCGTTCACCAGCCGGCTCGGGTTTACGCACTCCGTGACAATTGCAGCACCGGCGGGAGCGCTCTTTTATCGCGTCCGCGCCTTCGACATCAACGGCAACGAATCGGTGGGGCTCATGTTCACCGGCTGCGTTCCCGCCGATCGCAACGGCGTCGATGTTCAACTGGATGGCAAAGTCAACCTCGCCTATTTCGATGACGACACCCTTGGGGTTCCCGCCTTGCGCGAGTTGACGTCATCGTTGAGCCACAGTGGCACCTCTGGCATTTCGCTCGCCGCCGTCGGCAGCGAAGGCTACGGCGCTCGCTGGTCTGGCTTGTTCTTCGTCCGCTCGGCTGGCACCCAGCTGTTCAACGTCACCTCCGACGATGGCCAGCGGCTCTACGTCGACGGGACGCGCATCGTCAACGATTGGACGAAGCACGCAGCAACCACCAGGTCGGCCTCAATATCGCTGACGTCTGGTTGGCATGCGATCGATTACGAGTATTTCCAAGACCGGAATACCGCGTTTGCCGAGGTGTTGACCTCTGTCTCTCCCGACGCTCCGGCGGTGATTGCTGGCGCCACGAATCTGGGTCGAACCGACCGCAGTTTCCTGGCCCCCCGCTTTACCGCCCCACTTGAACTCCTCGGGCCCTTTGAGGCGACGAGCCCCACTGGCACCATCGCGCCGCTGGCGGTGCCGACGATCCTCGACTGCCGCGATCCACGGGCAGCGGTGGCATCCAATGCGCCGACCGGATTTCCGGTGGGCACGTCGTCGGTGGTGTGGACGGCTCGCAATCGTTTTGGCGAGGAAACCACGGCCATCCAGGACGTCAGCGTCGTCGATACGACGCCCCCGGTGGTCGACGCCGGCCCCGATATGGTCGTGTCCTGCGACGCCCCCCTCGGCGACGGCGTCACACCTCGCGACCGCCTCTCGCTGAACACCACCACAGTGACCGACCTCGGCGACCCTGCCCCGGTGGTGCAGGTCGAGGCGCCCGAGTCTTTTCCAGCCAATCAGGACATTCGTGTCGTCGTCCGCGCCCGGGATGCCTCAGGCAACGTCGGGGAGGACAGCTACATCGTCCGCGTGGTCGACGACAGCTCTCTCACCATTGACGCCGGCGCCGATATGACCGTGGCGCGTGCCGACTCGTCGTGCGTGCACCCGATCAGCGGCGAGTCTGGGACCATTGTGCGCATCCGTGATCCCCGCGTGATCGGTGGGTGCTTCAACACCGGCGAGGTGGACGTGACGGTGTCGGTCAGCAGTGTAAACCAGGCGACGTTCTCGGCGGGGCTTGACGACCTTCGTCAATCGTTCCCGCTGCCCGGGACCGGCAGCGTTTCGCAGCCGGCCATCTGCGCGGTCGATGACGAAACGACGGTGGAATATACCGCCCGTATCGGGTCGAACCTTGGCAGCTCCAGCTTCAAGATCCGCTTGATCGACAGCGCCATCAACGTCGCCGTGACCAGCGCGACGACTGGATTCACGCGCTCGGCGGGGGTTTTGACCGCGTTTGCCAACTACCCGGGAGAGACTCCCCCGATTAGCGGACCGGTCCGCACCTGGGATTGGACCGCCGCAGGCGACCGCCCCGCATCGTCCACGACCCAAGCCGACAGCGACGACAACAGCACGTTGGCAGCGGCGTTTGCCTTTGACGGCGCCTACTGCCCCCTCAGCGTCGTGGTCACCGATGAAGCCGGACGCATCGGCGCCAGCCAGGATGGCTGTTTCGTCGTCGACCGCACCCGGCCACGTTCGACACTGCAACCCGAGTTGACGTTCGCGTCGGCCACCGATCCGCGGCAGCTGCAAACCGTCAATCCCGCCGACCCGTCGACGTATCCCCATTATTTCACGGGTGAGGATTTCCCCCTCGATTCCCTGCGAGCCCTCGACATCGACGGCAGCAGCTCGTCGGGCTTCGGCAGCGTGAGCGTGATTCTCACCCGTGATGTCACCACGGCAGCGGAGGCCACGACGCTGTTCAGCAGCACGACCAGCGCGGCGCTGCCCGGCGGAGCCCTTCGTACCCGCGGTCCCCTGGCGGTATCGCTCGCCTGCACCGATCCGGTCTTCTGCGTCAACGGCGCGCTGGACCTCGCTCGCGTCGGCCGCGGCAGTCACCGGCTCGACATCGTGACGGTCGATCTCGCGACCAATGAGAGTCGCGTCGCGCAGCATATGCGCGTGGTGGATTTGACCGACGGGGCGACGCAGGCCAAGGCCTGGCTGACCACGCTGCGAGCCGACCGCGATGTCCCCTTCCGCCCGACGCTGTTCGACCTGCAGCAAAAGCTCACCTACGCCGGTGACATGGCCAAGGTTGCGCCGGGCCAGGCATTCGCATTGGTCGACAGCGTGACCACGTCGCTGGAACTCTCTGCGGCGTCGACTGGTTCCGATGCGGCGAACTTCGTCGTCAACTACCTGCCCCGCGGCGTCCTCTCCGAAGTCAGGCGTGTCGTCGAGGTCAGCAGTGATGTGCGCCTGGGCCAATGGGACATCCTCGAAGGCGGACAGTACCTCAACAGCCCCATCGTCAATCAGCAGCCCTATCTCGTTGACGTCGATGGCGTGGTCGCCGGCGCCCGCGCTCGCATCGAGACGGCCGCCAATGCGTACCAAAGTGGCAATATCGACGAGGCACTCACCGAAGCGCGAGGCACGTTCCGCGACTTGAATCTCGTCAGCGGCGACGATGTCTTCTCGGTCGCCTTCCAGCGCAACGCATTTACGTTGGACGATGGCACAACCCTCGAAGGCTTCTTCGACAACAACGCGCCATTGACCAGCATCAATCAAGAAGCGTTTGGTCGCTACGTCGTCGCCACCGTCGCCAATCAGGTGGCCCGCTCCGAGCAAAGCACCGCTTTCTCATCGGTGGTTCGTGGGCAAACCAGCACCGCCTTCAGTAACGTGAAGAATCGGCTCGCCACCTATAGCGCCGCGATGAATGCCTTCCCGGGTGGTTTCAACACCAGCCCGGTTCGGACCGGCGCCCGCGGTGGCAACCAGCGACTGATGGAAGACGTGTACCTCGGTGTGCAATCGGCCCTCGAAAGCATCACCGAAGTCCAGGGGGCGTCGTTTGATACGGAAACCTGGCGTGCTGGTTTGGCTCTGGGGCTCGGCTACATCATGGAGTTCTCGTTCTTTGACGGCAGCCGCTCCGTCTCCACATTCCGCGCAGACTCCGACACCGTCGCCACGTTTGAATGCCGCTTTGACCACATCATGCGCAATGTTTCCGCAGGCGATGTTGATGCGGCCCTCCAGATCTACGGCACGAGCGATTGCTTGCTGATCGACGTCTACAACGAGTTCTATCCAAAGGGTTCGTTGGCGGTGACCGACCGCATTCCCGACGACAGCTGTATCGCCCCCGAAGTCCATGGCTGTCCGGTGTCGACGAGGCGTTTCCCCAACGGCTGCTTCGCCGTCGATCAAAGCCGCCTGTTCGCTTTGGGCAGCGACACGACCTGGGACCCCTCAGCCCCTGAGAATTGCGGCGCGGCCGCCGATTGCGGCGACGGGGTCTGCGCGCCAGACGAGTCTTGCGGCACGTGTTCGTTTGACTGCGTCTGCCCGAGATGACCCGACACGCCGATAGAGTGGGCCGAGGACCGAGTGACGATGGATTGGGTGAGGCAAGAATGCGTATGTCGATGAAGCCTTTGCTGGCGGCACTTCTGACCAGCGCCATCGTGGCGACGGGCTGTCCCGTCGATCCAGCGACGACGGCTCCTGACGAGCCATTGGTGTCGGTGGACGCCGCCTGCCGCACGGTCAACAGCGTGGCGGTGACGGGCGAAAAGCCAGCAGGTACGCGGCTGGTGGCGGCGGTGACCAATGAGGCGGGCGCGACGTTGGAAGTCAACGTCACCGAGGTGGACGATGCCACGGACGTCAACGCCACCGTCGTCGTCACGGGCGACGGCGTCTTCACCCTCGCCTTCGTCGCCGAAAACGCCGACGGCGTGCGCAGCAAGGCCGTGGGCCCGTTTTCAGCGCTGGTCGACAGCACACCACCGGCGGTCCCGAACTGCGAGCAGCCTGCGCCCCAGGAGACCGTCGCTGGCGACGTCGTGGTCGACCTCACCTGCGCCATTGCCGACACCGACGTGGTCACCCTGGAAGTCGATGGCGTGGCGGTCGCCGTTGACGCCGCGGCCCTGACCGTCACGCCCGGCAGCAACAACCACAGCGTCATCGCCGTCGACGGCTGTGGCAACCGATCGGCACCACGGTCGTTGGTCACCCTAGGCGCCGACGACCTCACGGCGCCGGTCGGCCTCACCGTCACGGGCCCCAGCGACATCGCTTTGGTATCGGGAACCAGCACGATTGCCGTCGACTTCAGCGGCGCGCGGGAGGCGGGTGCCTCCGTGGTGATGACCGTGTGTCCCTCGGCCGGCTGCGTCGGCAGCGAACCCGCGACCGAGCTCGTGGGCCTTGACCTGCCAACCCCCGGCGAGACGAGCTGGTCCGCCACCGTGAGACTGCCCGCCGGCGCACATCTGCTGGCGTTCACCTCCCAAGATGCGGCGGCCAACGTGAGCAGCCCCGTGGGTCACCCGATCCGCGTCCGCACTTTCGTCGCCGTCCCGACGTTGGCGCCCGAGCCGCCCACCGACACCAACGCGCAGGCATTGAACCTGAGCGGTACCCGCCAGGCCGGCACCCAGGTCCTCGCCTTGATCGACGGCGTCACCGAACCCGTCGTCCTCGATGAAGGCCGGGGCGGCACGACGCTGTGGCAGGGCACGCTCGACCTCAGCACCTTTGTCGACGAGCCCGTATCCCCCATCGTCGTCACGTTCACGCTGATTGGCCAAAACGGGCTCGTCGACGGCGACCGCAGCGCCAGCAGCCCGGAATACACCGTGCGGGTCGACCGCACCGCGCCCGACGCCCCGGCGCTCATCGCCCTCGACAACACGCTGCGGCTGGAGCCCGGCACCACGAGTGGCACATTTGCGTTCACCGGCACCGGCGAGCCCGACGCAACCCTGGTCGTCGACGGGGTCGACGTCGGTGTCGTGGCTGTCGATGGCACTTTTTCCATCGAGACCACGCTGACGGCCACAGCGACGGAGTTGTCGGTCGCCCAGCGCGACCTCGCCGGTAATGTGTCTCCGTTGGGAACAACCTCGTTCACCGTCGGGGCGGGCCTGTTCAAGCCGGTCCTGACCAGCCCCCGTACGCAGGATTTCACGTTCTTCACGCGCGAGGCCACACTCACGCTGAGAGGCACGCGACGAGCGAACTGTGGGACCGGCGCGTGCGGTGTCGAAGCCGTCAACGCGAGCGACGGCACGACGGTACAAATCTCTGCCATTTCGTCGAGCACCAGCTGGAGCGGTTCTCTGCCGCTGCAAGAAGGTGGCAACACGTTCTTCCTGCGCACCTTCGACGCCGGGACGCCGCGCTCCGAGAGCGCGCTGCTGGGCCTCGCCGACGGTCAGCCCTTTGCCGTGGTCCAAGACACGACGCCGCCCGATGCACCCGAGCCAGTGGCGCCACAGGGAGAGCAGGGCGCCACGGTGTCATTCCCCATCCTGAAGGGCGAAGCAGACGGGCTGCTGCTGCGAGTCA